>DASQGL010000159.1:0-7708 GCA_035632635.1 Candidatus Limnocylindrales bacterium | reverse complement strand
GGCGGCCCGGCGCTGATCGGCTGCGCGGCCTGGCTCATGCGAATTCGTGCGAATAACGACCGGCTCCCACGCTTCTTGTGAGCCCGGACGGCGGCCCAGCTTCCCCTTCCGGCTTGACCCGGGCGGCCCTCGCCCCCTAGCATGGGAGGCCTACTTGTTGAGTTAGTCGATTGATTTAATCAACTTTATGGAGGAGGAATCGATGGCAATCAGCACCAGGGAGGCGAGTCAGACGGATTACGCGCACCCGGAGGTCCTGGTCTCGACCGGCTGGGTAGCCGACCATCTCGGTCAGCCCGGCATCAAGGTCGTCGAGGTCGACGTCGATACCACGGCGTACGACCAGGGTCACGTCAAGGGCGCGATCGGGCTCGACTGGCGCCAGGACCTGCAGGCCCGACCGGTCCGCGACCTGCTCGCGAAGGAGGACCTCGAGAAGCTGCTGTCGCAGAAAGGCATCAGTGCCGACGACCAGGTGATCGTCTACGGCGACAACAACAACTGGTTCGCGGCCTGGTTCGTCTGGAACCTCAAGTACTACGGTCACAAGGACGCCCGGCTCATGAACGGCGGTCGCAAGAAGTGGCAGGAGGAGGGTCGCGACCTGGTCACCGACGCGCCGGCGGTCCAGCCGACCACCTACCGGGCGGGAACGCCCGACAGGGCGATCCGCGCGCTGCGGGATGATGTCTTCCAGGCGCTGCACAAGCCGGACACCCGGCTCGTGGACGTCCGCTCGCCCAAGGAGTTCAGCGGCGAGCTGCTCGCCCCCGAGGGCCTGCCGCAGGAAGGCGCCCAGCGCGGAGGCCACATCCCGGGCGCCGCGAACATCCCCTGGGCGCAGGCCGTGCGTGAGGACGGGACCTTCAAGCCGGCCGGCGAGCTGCGGGAGCTGTACGGTTCCAAGGGCATCACCCCGGACAAGCAGGTGATCGCCTACTGCCGGATCGGCGAGCGCTCCTCGCACACCTGGTTCGTCCTGCATTACCTGCTCGGCTATCCCAACGTCCGCAACTACGACGGGTCCTGGACGGAGTGGGGCAGCCTGATCGGGGCGCCGATCGAGCGCTAGCCGCCCTATTCAGACGATGACGGCGCCGTCGCGCTTCTGACGGCGCCGTCGCGCGGCTGACGGCCGCGTGACGAGCGTCACGATCCGCCACGGACTGTGACCTTGGGAAAGTCGTAACGTTATGCCTGTCGAGCGAGCTGGATGACCGGCTCGTAACTGCCTGAGGGGTGGGTTCGTCGTGAAGGGTCTGCGCCGCCTGGTCTTCATCGTGGTCGTCGGCTTGCTCGTCGCCGCAATTCCGGTCTCCGCGACCGCCAGCGAGAGCTGGCTCCAGGGCAGCGTCCGGGAAGGCGAGGTCGCCTTCGACCATCAGCTGACCCAGGCCATCGCCACCGGGCTGGATCCCGCCAAGGCCGACCAGCTGATGTGGCGCTACAGCCAGGTCGCCGCCGAAAAACCGGGCGCCTGGTGGCAGGCGCCCGCGACCCAGCACCACCAGCTCGATCAGCTGCAGCAGCTGCGCGACGCGCTGAGCACCTCGTACCAGCAGTCGCTCCAGGAGCGACGAGACGGCTTCCTGCGCGCGCTGCGCCAGTGGGACGCCCTGCTGGTCGAGGCGACCAACGGCGGCGTCGTGACCGACGACGTCAGCGATACCCACGTGCGCTTCGCCGCCTACGCCGGCACTGCCCGCACCCCGAACGAATTCCAGAACCTCGCCCAGGTGCTGGGGGGCCAGGCGGCCATCCTGAACGACCGGCTCAGCGCCTACCGGACGGCCCGAACCCAGGTCGACGTGGCGCTGCAGAACGCCCGGGCCGTGCTCAGCTCGGCCGGCCAGTACCGGCAGCTCGACCTGTCCGGATTCAGCGCCGCCCTGGACAGCGCCCAGGCGGACCTGGGCGCGGTGCACAGCGCGGCGGGCTTCCAGCCCGTCCAGGACCGAATCCAGCAGACCGCGGTCGCGATCCAGGCCCTCCTGAACTCCCGGGCGTCGGCCTACTCGCAGCTGGCCGCGGCGCAGTCGGTGCTGGGAACGGCGCAATCGATGGGTGTGGCCGGCAACAGTGCCGGGATCATCGCCGGCCTGGGGGCCCAGCTCCCCTACGCCTCGACGCAGTCCGGCTTCGACTCCATCACCGGCCAGCTCTCTCAGCAGCAGCAGGCGCTCCGGAACGCGATCTGGCAGAAGGAGAACCAGGTGGTGGCGGCCAGCCTCGGGGCCGGCAAGGTAATCGTCGTCTCCCTGTCGCGGCAAGCGCTCACGGCCTACCAGGACGGCGCCGCGGTGCTCACCACCCTGGTCGCCACCGGTCGGCCCGCGCTGCCCACGCCGGCCGGCGTCTACCACGTCTTCTCCCGCCAGTACCACTTCTACATGGTGTCGCCCTGGCCGGTGGGGAGCCCGTACTGGTACCCGAACTCCTTCGTCAACTTCGGCCTCGAGTTCGCGGGCGGGGGGTACTTCGTCCACGACGCCCCCTGGCGAAGCTGGTACGGTCCCGGATCGAACATCTACAACGGGACGCACGGCTGTGTGAACGTGCCCTACAGCCCGATGCTGTACCTGTGGAACTGGGCGCCGATCGGGACCACCGTCATCGTGCAGTACTAGGCGGGCATTTGACGCCGCCGGGTGGCTCTGCTAGTATTTGACATCGCCTAGCAGAAGCTAGGTCTTTTTTGTGTTGGAGAGAAAATGCCTGCCCTTGCTTCGATCATCACGCTTCAGTGCAACACCTGCAAAGAACGCAACTACTCGACGGTCAAGAACAAGAAGAACGATCCCGATCGGCTCGAGATCAAGAAGTTCTGCCCGCGGTGTCGCAAGCATACCGCGCACCGGGAGACCAAATAAGGTGAACGCACCCTCTTATACTGCTTCCGGTCGGCCAGCACAGGGGCGTAGCTCAGCTGGTAGAGCAGCGGTCTCCAAAACCGCCGGTCGGGCGTTCGAATCGCTCCGCCCCTGCCAGACCCCGGCGTTTGCGGGCCGGCCGAGCGAGGTATAACTAGCGTGGCCAAGGCGATTCCGACTGATCCGAGGTCCAAGCCGGTGCAGCGTACTCCCGTCCCGCGGACTGCGGCGCCTCGCCGCAGCATCGTTCGCAACTTCGAAGACATCTTCAGCGAGCTGCGCAAGGTCATCTGGCCGAGCTGGAGCGAGCTGCGGACGATGACCTTCGTCGTGATCGTCACGGTCATCGTCGTCTCGCTGCTGCTGGGCCTGATCGACTTCATTCTCAGCAACACGCTGGTCAAGTTCGAATTCCCGACGGTCAAGTGATGCAAGCCATGGAAAACCCTCAAGCCACACCCCCCGACAGCCCCGAGGCCGGCCCGAAGCGTCGGGGCGGCCGCCGCACCACGCTTCCCAAGGAGGAGCAGCGCCAATGGACCGGCGAACGCGTGTCGGTCGGCGAGGGCCATCCCGACCGCCCCGAGGTGGGGACCCCGATGGCGACCGAGGCCGCCTCCGGCCTGACCCCCCAGCCGCGCGTCGCCCCTGAAGGGGAGCCGCACTGGTACGTCGTGCACGCCTACTCCGGGCACGAGGACAAGGTTCGCAACAACCTCATGAAGCGTGTCGAGTCGATGGACATGCACGATCGCATCTTCGACGTGCTCGTCCCGACCGAGGACGTGATCGAGATCAAGGACGGCCAGCGCCGGCACGTGGCCAAGCGCACCTACCCCGGCTACATCCTGGTCAACATGATCATGTCCGACGAATCCTGGTACGTCGTTCGCAACACGCCGGGCGTGACCTCCTTCGTCGGCTCGGGGACCAAGCCGGTTCCCCTCCAGGAGAAGGAGATCAAGTTCATCCAGAAGCAGATCAAGGCCGAGGCCCCCAAGGTGCGCGTCGAATACCAGGTGGGCGAGAACGTCCGGGTCATCGACGGGCCCTTCTCCGACTTCCACGGAAAGGTCGACGAGATCAATCCCGACAAGGGCAAGCTCAAGGTGCTCGTCAACATGTTCGGGCGCGAGACGCCCGTCGAGCTCGACCTCTTGCAGGTCGAGCGCCTCAAGTAGAGGAAGCGCATGGGAAAGAAGAAGGTCAAGGCGATGGTCAAGATCCAGCTCGAGGCGGGCAAGGCCACGCCGGCGCCGCCGGTGGGGACCGCGCTCGGCCCGCACGGTGTCAACATCATGGAGTTCACCCGCACCTACAACGAGCGGACGGCCAACCTGGCCGGCCAGGTGATCCCGGTCGAGATCACGATCTTCGAGGATCGTTCGTTCACGTTCATCACCAAGACGCCGCCTGCCGCCGCCCTGCTCAAGAAGGCGGCCGGCGTGGAGAAGGGATCCGCCAAACCGAACAAGGAGAAGGTCGGAAAGGTCACCGAGCAGCAGGTGCGCGAGATCGCGCAGCTCAAGCTCAAGGACCTGAACGCCCTGGACGTGGAGGCCGCCATGCGCATGATCGCGGGCACCGCCCGCTCGCTTGGCATCGAGGTGAGCAAATGACCCAGGCCCGAGGCAAGAAGTACAAGGAAGCCGCCAAAGGGCTGGAGCCGGGCCGGCATTACAGCCCGGCGGAGGCGGTCAAGCTCGTCAAGTCCACCTCGACCTCGAAGTTCGATGGGGCGGTCGAGGCGCACCTCCGGCTGGGCGTCGACCCGAAGCACGCGGACCAGATGGTCCGCGGCTCGGTGACCCTGCCGCACGGGACCGGCAAGAAGCGCCGGGTGCTGGTGTTCGCCGCCGGCGAGAAGGCGCGCGAAGCCATGGAAGCCGGAGCCGAGCACGTGGGCGGCGAGGACCTGGCCAAGAAGATCCAGGAGGGGTGGCTCGACTTCGACGTGACCCTGGCGACGCCCGACATGATGGGCATGGTCGGGCGCCTGGGCAAGGTCCTCGGCCCGCGGGGCCTGATGCCGAATCCCAAGGCCGGCACGGTCACCTTCGACATCGGCAAAGCGGTCAAGGACATCCAGGGCGGCCGGATCGAGTACCGGGTCGACAAGGCCGGCATCATCCACACCTCGATCGGCAAGGTCTCCTACACGGAGGACCAGCTCCGCGAGAATTTCGCCGCCCTGATGGACGCGGTCGTCCGGGCCAAGCCGTCCTCGGCCAAGGGGCAGTACCTGCGTTCGGTCTACCTGTCGCCCACGATGGGCCCGAGCGTGCCGGTCGACCCGGTCGCCGCGGGCAAGATCTCCTAGCGCTCCGCTATACTCCGACCGCGACGAACTGAATAGCCGAAGACCGCTGGCGCCGCCATCGCGGCTCAATCTCCAGCGCAGGCGAGCAGGTTGCTGTGGACCTTCTTGCCTTCGGCACGAAGGTTTTTTTGTGAGGAGGTGTCGATGGCAACCGCGACCAAGAAAGCAGCGAAGGTCGACAAGAAGGCGCTCAAGGCCGCCGAGGTCGAGGAGATCACGCGCCGGCTTCGGGCCTCCTCGACCGCCGTGCTGGCCGACTACCGGGGCATGACCGTGGCCCAGATGCAGGAGCTGCGCACCCGGCTCCGGGGCGACGGGGTCGAGATGATGGTGGTGAAGAACACGCTGGCCCGCCGGGCGGCCGAGGCCGCGGGATACGGCGGGCTCAAGGCTGAGCTGGTCGGGCCGATCGCGATGGTCTTCGCCAGGGAGGACGTGTCCGCGCCCGCCCGCATCCTGGCCGACTACATCCGGGCCAATCGCCGGATGGCGATCAAGGGCGGACTGCTCGAGGGCCAGGTCATCCCGGCCTCGACCGTGGCGGAACTGGCCGACCTGCCGAGCCGCGAGGTGTTGATCGCCCGGCTCCTGGGATCGATGCAGGCGCCCCTCGCCAGCCTGGCCAACGTGCTGCAGGCCCCGCTCTCGACGCTCGCCCGGACCATGGACGCGGTCCGGATTCTCAAGGAACAAACCCCACCGCCGGCCCCCCAGCCGGCCGCAACCTAAAGGAGAGAAGACATGGCAAAGGTATCCGTCGACGAGTTCGTCAGCGCGCTCAAGGAATGGACCGTGGTGGACGTGATGAACGCCATCAAGGCGATCGAGACCGAGTTCGGGGTGACGGCGGCCGCCCCGGTGGCGGTGGCCGCGGCGCCGGCCGGTGGCGGAGGGGCGGCCGCAGCGGCTCCCGAGGCCGAGCAGACCGAGTTCCAGGTCATCCTGACCGCCCCCGGCGACGCCAAGATCGGCGTCATCAAGGTGGTCCGGGAGATCACGGGGCTGGGGCTGAAGGAGGACAAGGACCTGGTCGACCAGGCGCCCAAGCCGGTCAAGGCGGGCGTCCCTCGCGAGGAGGCCGAGTCCGTGCTCAAGAAGCTCAAGGACGCCGGCGCGAGCGCCGAGATCAAGTAGGGGTTTCGGCGATCCCGCAGCGACAGGAAAGGAGCTCGAAAGGGTTCCTTTCCTCGGTTTTGCGTGGTAGACTGGCGGGCGATTAGTCTGACGTACCTCGAATTCGACAGCTGACCGACGGAAGCCGGCCCTCGCTGGGAGGTGAGGGCGAGTTCGCGAAGCCGGGGGGTTTCGCGGCAGAATGTCGTGCGCCCTTGACAAAGGCGTAGCACCCCTGCTAAGATTGCCGTTCGTGCCGAAAGACACGGTTTTTCCGCGTCCCCAAGCACGAGCGAGCCACCGCCTTCCCCCTCACGTAAAGGAGAGTCACTGCCCATGATTCAGCCTGCCGAAAACGGTCATCGCGTCGGCTACGGCCGCATCCCCGAGATGCTGCCCGTCGCGAACCTGATCGAGACCCAGATCCGGTCTTTCAACTGGTTCAAGCGCGAAGGCCTGCGGGAGCTGTTCGAAGAGATCAACCCGATCACCGACTACACCGGCAAGAACTACGAGCTCAAGTTCCTGGACTACGAGTTCGGGCTGCCCAAGTTCGACAAGGAGGAGTGCCGCAACCGCGACATGACCTACGCGGCGCCGCTCCGCATCAACACCCGGCTGACCATCAAGACGGGAGAGAACGCCGGCGAGATCAAGGAATCGGAAGTCTTCATGGGCGACTTCCCGATCATGACCGAGGAAGGCACCTTCATCGTCAACGGAACCGAGCGCGTGGTCGTCTCCCAGCTGGTGCGCTCGCCCGGGATCTACTTCACGGCGACCGAGGACCGCGCCTCGGGCCGGATGCTCTACGCCGCCAAGCTCATCCCCAACCGGGGCGCGTGGTTGGAGATCGAAACCTCTGGCAAGGACGTGCTCACGGTCAAGATCGACCGCAAGCGCAAGATCCCGGTCACGACTTTGGTCCGGGCGCTCGGCTACGGCGCCAACAACGAGATCAAGGCGCTCTTCGCCGACGTGGACGCCAACCCCGAACACAAGTTCATCCAGTCGACGCTCGAGAAGGACTCCTCGACCGACGTCAATGACGCCCTGGTCGAGATGTACAAGAAGATCCGGCCCGGCGACCCGCCAACCGTGGAGAACGCGCGGGCGCTGATGACGGCCCTCTTCTTCAATCCGCGCCGGTTCGACCTGTCCAGGGTCGGTCGCTTCAAGCTGAACCGGCGGCTGGGGCTGGGCACGGACATGAACGTCCGGACCCTCTCGAACGACGACTTCATCGCGATCATCCGCAAGCTGATCGAGCTGAACAACGGGGGCGGTGAGCCCGACGACATCGACCACCTGGGCAACCGCCGGGTGCGTGCGGTGGGCGAGCTACTCCAGAACCAATTCCGCATGGGCCTGATCCGCATGGAGCGGATCATCAAGGAGCGCATGA
>DASQGL010000158.1:0-4887 GCA_035632635.1 Candidatus Limnocylindrales bacterium | reverse complement strand
GACCGGGGCGCCCGATCCGGATCTCATCGTCCTGTGCGGCCTCGCGGTGATCGCGCACCCGGGCCACGGGGCGGTGCCGGTCATGCGGGTGAACGACGGCGTCGGGCCCGCGGCGGTCGTCCGCCAGGTCCACCGGCGGATTGCGCTCCGGGCCGTGCTCCTGGCCCACGAAGCCGCCGCCGCCTGACGATCGCGCCGCCTCGGAGCGCTACGGACGCGTCCGACGGTCGGGAGCCTGCGCAGGCAATGCACCCGCCGTCACGGGATGTCGTGCCCCCAGGCCCCAGGCCCCCGCCACGACTCCGGCAAGCGCCAGCCAGACCCCGAGCGCGATCGCCCATTCGCCCACGGCCGCATCGCGCACGACCGTGCCCTGGACGAAGAGGTGGGGCACGAAGGCCAGCGCCCGCAGCTGGTTTGTGACCAGGAAGTCGGCCCACGAGGGCCCGAGGTTGGGGCCGAGCACGTAGTAGAACTGCGCCAGCAGCAGCGTGTTCCAGGCGATGAAGACCGCCGTGATCGCGGCGGGAATCCAGGCTCGCAGCCGCGCTCCCAGCCAGGCGAAGACGCCGCCGAGTCCGACCGCCAGGATCAGCGTCTGGTCGGTCAGGCGCCGGGCGCCGAAGCCCAGGCCGCCGTACCAGTCGGAGAGCGAGGCGTTCAAGAGGATCTCGCCGAGCCCGACCACGATCAACGCGGCCGCGAACCACCCCAGCCGGCGCACCGCCATCGGCAGCCCGCACACGGCGAGCACGACGATCGGGCTCCAGGGCAGCCATCCGTTGTGGGTGGAGACCAGCAGCTCGAGCAGGTGCGGGTGGCCGAAGTCGAACGTGATGTTCGGAGCGGCAACCGGGAGCCACTGCCCGAAGATCACCCGGTCCGTGATCAGCTGGGGCAGTCCACCCAGGAAGGCGCCCCCGGCGAAGGCGGCATACCCGCCGATCCGGTCGGGAGACCAGCGATGGCGGATCAGGAGCCAGATGGATTCGAGGGGGACCAGCGCCAGGAAGAGCACCTCGTTGACGTGCGTGATGGTGGCCAGCCCACCGAGGGCGCCCGCGGCGAACCACTGCCAGGGACGGCGGTGCCCGTGGGTCCGATAGAGGAGGAGGCCGAAAGCGGTGATGACGAAGACCGAGAAGGTGTGGTAGTACCCGGTCTCGAAGAACGCGTAGGCGCTGAGGGGCGTGGCGAAGGTCACGGCGGCGACGGCGAGGGCCGCGGGCCGGGGTCCGAACAGCTCGCGGACGAAGCGGTAGAGCAGGAGCAGCGCGATCAGCAGGTAGAAGAGCGACGCGGCGGTGAAGGCCAGCTGGTACTCGGCGCCAAGCGTTGGGTCCTGAGGCCCAGGAAGGATCAGCATCACCAGGTGGGTGGCGGCGTAGAAGGGCAGGGCCAGCAGCGCGGTGCCGACCGGCTTGTAATTGGCGGTCATGCCGTTGGGCAGACGGTGCTCCAGGTTTCGGGCCTCGATCGGGACGTCGCTCTCCAGAAACCGTTCGAACGTGGGCGCCATGTCGTAGGTTTGATGGGCGACGAGCGCCGGGAGATACGCGTAATAGCCGACCCCGTCGCCCCGGACGGTCGCCCTGAAGCAGAAGGCAAGCAGGAGGAGCGCGGCCACCCCGGCCAGCATGAGAGGGCGATGAGAGGAGCTAGCGGTTCTCATGTTCTGCGGTTAGGATGACGCAGGCAATGATGCTCGACGGGTCGCTGTCGCTGGTCGTGCCGGCGCACAACGAGCGCGACAATATCGGGCCCCTGCTGCGGGCGGCCCGATCGGTCCTGCCGACGATCGCCCCCCGGTTCGACCTCCTGGTCGTGGACGACGGGAGCACGGACGGAACGGCCGACGCCGCCCGCGCCGCCATGGCCGGTGATAGCCGGCTCCAGATCATCCGGCACGACCACAAACGCGGCGCACTGGTGAGCGTCGCCGATGGGCTGCGCGCGGCCCGTGGCGACTTCGTCGCCTACATCGACTCCGATGGGCAGTTCCGGGTGGAGGACCTGGCCCTGCTTGCCGCCTGCTTCGACCGCGCCGACCTGGTCGGCGGGCGCCGGCTGCACCGCGCCGACCCCTGGTTCCGGTCGGTCATCAGCGGGGTCTTCAATGTCCTGGTTCGCCTCCTCTACGGCCTCCCGTACCGTGACATGGACTGCGGGCTGAAATTGATGCGCCGGGAGGTGCTCGAGCAGGTGAGCCCGCTCCTGGGCCGGTCGGCCTGCCTGAACGCCGAGCTGTATTTCAAAGCCCACCGCTGCCGCTTCCGGATCGTGCAGGTGCCGGTCCCGCACTATCCCCGCCTGTCGGGGCGCCGATCGGGCGGCCGGCTGAAGCCGATCCTGCGCGCGCTGCGGGAGCTGATCCGGCTGCGCCTGCGTCTGGCCCGGGAGTGGCATCCGGTTGGTTCGCTGGAGACCGCGCGTCCGTGAGGCGTGCCCTCGGGTCACGCGCGGCCCGGACGATCGGATCGGCGGCCATCGCCGTCGTCCTCCTGGCCTGGCTCCTGCGGATCGAGGACCCCAGAGAGCTGATCGCCACGCTGCAGCAGGCATCACTCGGCCTGGTCGCGCTCGCGGTTCTGCCTGCGATCGGCTTCGGGCTGGCGCGTGCCTGGCGCTTTCGCATCCTGCTCGAACCCGCCGGCGCGCCGCGCCGCCGCGGCCTCCTCGCCGTAACCCTGGCCGGATGGTCCGTCGGCCTGCTGCTGCCCGGACCTGTGGGGGACGGCGCCTTCGTCTGGCTCGCGAGCCGTCAGCTCGAGGTGCCGATCCTGCGCGCGACCGGGGCGGTGCTCCTCGCGCGAGTGTTCGATGTCGTGAGCTTGCTGACGATCGCGGTCTCGACGGCCATGGTCGTCGGCGTCCGCCTGCCCGTGTTCGTGGTTGCCGCCGGCACTGGCCTGGCGCTCCTCGGCGGGGGCGCCCTGGGCGCGATCTTCTGGCGTCGGTCGCGGCATTACCTGGTCGGGCTGCTCGCGAGGGTCCAGGTTGCCCGCCGACTCGCGGCCCGCGCTGGCGACGCGCTCGACGCGCTCGGTCAGATCCACAATCCCGGTGGCCTCGTCGTCAGCACGGTCGCGGCGCGCTGCTCGACGGTCGTCCTCTACCTCTGCCTGTTCGCCGCGATCGGCCATCCCCTCACCGTCTGGCAGGTCTGGTTCGCCGTCTCGATCCGTACGCTCCTGCTGGCGGTGCCGGTGCAGGGGTTGGCCGGGCTGGGCACCACCCAGCTCTGGTGGACCGGCGCCTTGACCATGCTCGGCCTTCCAGTCGAAGACGCGGTGGGCGTCGCGCTCGCCGTCCATCTGCTCGATCTCGCCGTCTCCTTGCCGGTCGGGCTGGCCGGATGGGCTGCGCTGCTGCGCCATCCGTCCCGACGGGGGCTCACCGAAGCTGGGCGACGCGCCGTTTCGACCGCGAGCTGACCACCGCGTCGCCCAGCGCCGACCGCGTTCGACTGAACAGGGAGACCGGCTTCAGCGCCTGGTTGGCGACCCTGCCGTCCCAGGCCGCGGTCCCGCCGGTTCGCCAGTCGACATTGGGCCGCTCGAGCTCGACCGGATCGACCCTGGCGGCGTGCCGTTCCACGGTCCCGATCACGGAATCGATCAGCGTGTCCCCGAGGTAGTGGGGCTGGAGCCCGAGGTCGATCAGCTTCTGGTGCCGGGCGCTGTAGTAGTGCTCCTCGCGCTCCACGCGCGGGTTCGGCAGGTGGGTGATGGCGGTGGTCAGGTCGCGAGCCCTGCGCGCCGCCTGCACGCGCTCGGCCAGGTGGGCAACCGAAAACTGCTCCGTGAACTGGTTGAACACGCGGTACTCGCCGGCGTCCGAGGGGTTCTCCAGCGCCAGGCGGATGCAGGCGACCGTGTCGCGAATGTCGAGGAATCCGCGGGTCTGGCCGCCCTTGCCGTACACCGTGAGCGGAAGGCCGAGCGCGGCCTGGACGCAGAACCGGTTCAGCACCGTTCCCCAGATCGCGTCATAGTCGAAACGGGTGCTGAGGCGCGGGTCGAGGTCGAGCTCCTGTGTGCTGGCGCCGTAGACGACCCCCTGATGCAGGTCGGTCGCCCGCAGCCCCCACACCCGGCAGGCGAACTGGATGTTGTGGCTGTCATGCAACTTGGAGAGGTGATAGAAGCTGCCGGGCTGCATGGGGAACGGCAGGCGATCCGAGCGCCCGTTGTGGTGGATGGTGATGAAGCCCTCTTCGATGTCGATATTCGGCGTTCCATACTCTCCCATCGTGCCGAGCTTGATCAGATGCGCCGCGGGCGCGAAGTCACGCAGGGCGAAGAGCAGATTGAGCGTGCCCACGACATTGTTGATCTGGGTCATGGCTGCATGGGCCAGGTCGACGATCGAGAAGGGGGCGCTCCGCTGCTCGGCGAAATGGACGACCGCGTCGGGCTGGTATTCGCGCACGAGTTCGGCGACCGCGCGCGCGTTGCGGAGATCTGCGCGGTGCCAGACGATCTGGTGTCCGGTGAGGGCCTGCCAGAGGCGGACGCGCTCTGGCATGCTCCGGATCGGGATCAGGCTGCGGGTGCCGCACTCCCGGTCCCAGTGACGGCGGACGAGGCTGTCGACCGCGATCACGATGTGTCCGAGGCGCGACAGGTGGAGTGCGGTCGGCCATCCCAGGTAGCCGTCGCCCCCCAGCACGACGACGGTTCGGCGAGTCAAATCAGGCGAACGATATCGAAGCCCAATGAGAACCGAATGAGAGCCGGGCTACCCGCTAGGGGAGATAGGCGAGCGGGTTGACCGGCGTTCCGTTCAGGTCGATCTCGAAGTGCAGGTGGGGTCCGGTCGAGTTGCCGGTGCTGCCCTCGTAGCCGATCACGGTGCCTTGCGGCACCACCGCCCCATCGCCGACCG
>DASQGL010000157.1:0-7503 GCA_035632635.1 Candidatus Limnocylindrales bacterium | reverse complement strand
GTACAGGTCCACGGGAATGACGTGGCGCGCGAGCCTGAGGGTGGCGAGGACGAAGCTGAACTCCCCGATCTGTCCCAGCCCGACGGCCGTCTGCAGGGGATTCCCGGGCAGGTGGCCGACGCGCGCCAGCAGGTAGGTTGGCGCGACCTTTGCGACCACCCGCTCTCGACGACCGGGCAGGCGAGCCGCTTCAGCACCTACCTGCAGCCCATCTTCGGATTCGTCGCGCTGCTGATCCTCGGGCTCGCGGGCCTCAGCGTCTTCATCGGCCGCCGGCTGCTCGTCCGGCGCCGCCGCGGCATCTGATGGGGTGCCGTCAGCCGGTGAGATGCGCCGCCGCGAGGGTGGCCGCCAGGGTGAGCGGGACGAGCACGACGCCGACCATCGAGTAGCGCCGCGCTGAGGGGCGGGCGCCGACCGACCGGGCCGCCTGCCACCAGATCAAGGCCGAGAGCGACCCGGTCACGGCCAGGTTCGGTCCGATGTTGAGCCCGAAGAGCAAAGCGCGCGGGTGGGCCGGCACGCGGGAGGCGAGCAGCACCGCCGCGGGCAGGTTGTTGACGAGGACGGCCGCCAGGGCGCCGATCGCGGCGCTCGCGACCTCACTCGCGTGCGCCATGAGGTCACCGGGAAACGTCCAGGTCCGGGCGAGGGTCCCGAGCGCGACCGCGATCAGGAACACGCCCAGCAGGCTGACGGCGTCGACGCCGTCCCGGACCTGCGCCGGCCGGATGCGCCGCTGGACGAGGCGTGCCGCCGTGACCCAGCTTCCGACCGCGAGCACCGGGAGCGCCGCATCCGCGAGGACGAGGACCAGGAGGATCGCGATCGCCACCGCCACCAGGCTCAACGGTTGCACGGCGCGAATGCGCTCGTCAGGGTCCTCGCCGTCATCCGATCGGCTGGGGAAGGCGAGCCCGACGATCACGAGCGTCACAAGGACCGACGCGGTCCAGGGCGCGACCATGCGGGCGAGGAAGACCGATCCGGTGGTGTGTTCCTGGGACAGCACCAGGAGGTTGGTCAGGTTGCTGCCCGGCAGCAGCAGGGAGGCGGCGTTCGCCATGAAGACGCACCCATACAGGAATCGGAGTTCGCCGGCGCGGGCGCGGCGCGCGGCGTGCACCAGCACCGGCGTGAGGAAGGCCACCGCCGTGTCGAGATTGAGGAGCACGGTGACGACCGCGGTCAGCGCCATGGCGGACAGGTAGAGCTGGGTCGGCCCCCGGGCGATCTGGCCGAGCCAGCGGGCGGCGGCGGCGAACACCCCATCCTGGTTGGCGGTCACCCCGATCAGGAGGAGACCGGTCACGAGCACGAAGGGAGACCAGGTGTGGGCGGCGGCATCGCGGGCGGCCGCCGGAGCCAGCGCAATAGAAAGGATGAGCATCGCGGCGCCGATGCCCATCAGCCCGAGCCGGCGAATCACCCGTCCACTAGTCGGGGAGCGGCGGCCCTAGCGACGGAGTCGTGCTCGCGTCACGCGGTAACCATCTGCGCGATGCCGATCAGGTTGCCTTCGCTGTCCTTGAACCAGGCCCCCCTGGCGAAGCCGAGATCCGCGATCCCGTTCGCCGTCTTCAGGGTGGGCAGGTCGTACTCCTCGAAGGTCAGTCCGCGGGATCGAAGGGTGCGGACCAGCGACGCGATCTCCTGCACGATGAGCGCCAGCTGGGTGTGGCTGCCGGAGGCCGATCCGGCTCTGCGCCTGCGCCACGGCCTCTTCCCACATGCCTGCACCTCCGTTTCTCGAGCTGCGCGCCGCCCGCGGTAACGATCCGGTGACGGCGGCCGCGTGCGCCCGTGCCGATCGCGCCAATTGCAAAGAATACGGCGATTCGGGCGACGAACGGTATATGACCGAACGGCTCAGCCGGCGGCTGGGGGGTGGCCGGGTGATCGCGGCGCTGCTGGTCCTGGGGCTCAGCTCCCTGGGGCTGCTCGCCTACTTCTCGCTGAGCCTCGGCTCGGATGCCGTCCGGCGGCAGGCGCAGGCGCGGCTGGGCGCCGCCTCGTCGATCAGCGGGACCTACATCGACGACAAGATGGGAGGGTTCCGCACCGTGGTCGGCCTGTTCGCGCAGCGCCCCGACCTGGTGGCCGACCTGGGCGACGGCAGCATCGCCCACTACGACCTGGCGCAGATCGGCTTCCAGCTCGGCCAGCTCTGCGGCATGGAGACCGAGTTCGGGTACTGCTTCCTGAGCGACCCGGGTGGCAAGTTGATCGCCTCCAGCCCGAACGATCCGACGATCGTGGGTCAAAACTTCAGCTTCCGCGACTGGTACCAGGGGGCCTTACGGACCGGTCAGCCGTACGTGTCGGAGGCGTACGTCAGCGCCTTCGCCGACCATCCGCGGGTGGTCGCGATCGCGGTGCCGGTGCACCCCCTCGGCAACGGGGCGGTGCCCGGCCGGATCCTGGGGATCGTCGTGGTCACGGTGAGCCTGGACCAGATCCAGGCGTTCACCACCAACTTCGCCCAGGCGCAAGGCGTGACCCTGATGGTGACGGACCGGCACGGGACGATGCTGGCCCGCCCGGGGATGTCGCAGACCGGTCTGACCTATGCGCTGTCCGACGCCCGGGTCGCCCGGGCGCTGGCGGGCAAGACGGGCGTGACGTCGGAGGGCGGCACGCTCTACGCGTACGCGCCGGTTTCCGGACTGAACTGGGCCGTGGTCGCGTCGGTTCCGTTAGCGGTCGCGCTGGCTGACGTCGATCAGCTGCGCACGGCGGTCCTCGGCATCGGCGGAGCGCTGGCGCTCATCTTCCTCATGGGCGGCGGCGTCCTCTCGCTGGCGCATCGCCGGCAGCGGCGCATGGAGCGCCTCTTCGATCTCTCGATCGACATGCTTGCGATCTCCGACTTCGACGGGCACTTCGTGCAGCTGAACGCGGCCTGGGAGCGCACGCTCGGATGGACCGAGCGCGAGCTGCGGACGACACCGTATTTCGACTTCGTCCACGAGGACGACCGCCAGGCGACGCTGGCCGAGGCCGCCCGGATCGCCGAGGGGGCCGCGGTGCTGCGCTTCGAGAATCGCTATCGCTGCAAGGACGGCAGCTACCGGTGGCTCCAGTGGACGAGCATGCCGGTCCCCAAGCAGCGCCTCATCTACGGCACCGCGAAAGACATCACCGAGGCCAGGGCCGCCCAGGAGGCGCTCAATCGCAGCCGCGACCGCATCCGGCTGATCCTCGACAACGCCGCCGACGGGATCGTGACCTTCAGTCCCCAGGGCGTGATCGAAAGCGCGAACCCGACCACGCACGCGCTCTTCGGCTACGAGCCGGGGACCCTCAACGGTCAGCGGATCGAGACGTTGATCGCGCAGGCGTACCAGGTGGACTTCGCCAGCAATCTGCGGACCTACCTGCGCCCGGAGAAGGAGGGTTGGACCTCGGGGTCGATGGAGACGGTCGGCCTGCGCAAGGACGGAAGCACGTTTCCGCTCGAGTTCCTGGCCAGCCAGATGGCGCTCGGTGCCGAGCGGCTGCTGATCGGCACGCTGCGCGACATCACCGAGCGCAAGGCGGAACGCGACGCGCTCGAGGTGCGCCTGCTGCACGACAGCCTGACCGGACTGCCCAACCGGACGCTGTTCGCCGACCGGCTACGCCAGGCGATTCGCTACGGGCAGCGCGACCGCAGCCCCCGCGGCCTGCTGATCATGGACCTCAACCGGTTCAAGGAAGTGAACGACACGCTCGGCCACGTGCGTGGCGATCTCCTGTTGCAGGAGGTCGCCGCCCGGTTGCGCGAGGTGGTGCGGGCCGGCGATACGGTGGCCCGGCTCGGCGGTGACGAGTTCGCGATCGTGTGGTCGCAGGCCGCGGACGCTCACCAGGCGTTGACGGCGGCCCGCCGCGTGATGGAGATGTTCGACGCGCCCTTCACCGCGGGGGGTGCCGCGATCGACCTGAAAGCCAGCCTGGGCATCGCCGTGTTCCCCGACCACGGCCAGGACGCGGACACGCTGCTGCGCCATGCCGAGGTGGCGATGTACATCGCGAAGCGGGAGCAACTCGGGGTGGCGGTCTACGCCGCCGACCTGGATGAGAACCACCCGGACCGGCTCGAGTTGCGAGGGGAGGTGCGTTACGCGCTGGCCCAGGGCGAGCTGGTCCTCCACTATCAGCCGATCGTGAACCTCAAGACGGGTGAGCCGGAGGTGGCCGAGGCGCTCGTGCGCTGGCAGCATCCGAAGCACGGGCTCCTGCTTCCGGCCCGCTTCCTGCCGTTCATCGAGGGCACGGAGCTGATCACGCCGCTGACCCACTGGGTGCTGCGCGAGGCGGCCGGCCAGGTGCAGAGCTGGAGTGAGGCCGGCCTGGGCCTGGACGTCGCGGTCAACCTGTCCGCGCTCACCCTCCAGGACGCGACCTTCGCCGGCACGGTCGCCGAGGTTCTGCGGGCACGCAACGTTCCGCCCACCCGGCTCCAGTTCGAGATCACCGAGAGCACGATCATGACCTCACGCGCGGACGAGGCGCTGCAGGCGCTGAGCGCGCTCGGCGTCCGCTTCGCGATCGACGACTTCGGCACCGGCTACTCCTCGATGGCGTACCTGAACCGGCTGCCGGTCGACATCATCAAGGTCGATCGCTCGTTCGTCACCGAGATGACGGCCAACCTGACTGGCGAGGCGATCGTCCGCTCGATCACGCAGCTCGGCCACAGCCTGGGATGCAAGGTGGTGGCGGAGGGCGTGGAGACGGAGGAGGTGCTGGCCGCGCTGCGCGCCCTGGGGGTGGACTACGTCCAGGGCTTCCTGTACGCGAAGCCGCTCCCGGCCGCGGCCTTCACCGAGTGGGTGCGCGACCGGGTCAGCGCGGGCCAAAAGGCCGCCTGACCCCGGCTGCCGCCCCGGGGCAGGCTCAGCGCTTTGCCGTAAGCCGCGTGGCCGCCGCCTGCGACGCCTTCGCCCGCGCGGCGGCTTCGACAGCCTCACGCTCCGCCTTGCGGGCGCGCTCGGCCATGCGCCGGGCCTCGCCCGCCATCTGGTCCGCCTGCGCTCGCAGCCGCCGGGCCATTGCCTCAGCCTCCCGCGCGCGGTCGTCGTCCATCCGCGCCGTCCGCGCCGCGTGCTCGCGCTCCAGGCGGCGCTCCTGCTCTTGCTGCTGGGCGGCGGCCGCGGCGGGGGACCGCGCGGCCGCCCGGGCGCGGGCGCTCGCGGCCGGATGGTCGCCTGCCTTCGCACGGGCCGTCGCGCGCGTCGCCGCGCCCGGCGGGGTCGAGGCGGCGAAGGCCGCAGTCAGCATGTCGGCGCCCGCCTTCGGCTCCTCGATCAGGGCGCCGCGCCGCAACCGATCCAGGGTCTCGCCCCCCGACACCGCCGCCACCCGGAGCATCTCGGCGATCCGCCGCCGGGTGGCCTCGTCGCGGGCGTGCCCGCCATCGCGAAGCGCCGTTTCGACCTGGCCAAGCGCGCGATCGAGCTCGCGCTGCAGCGTGCTGCCGGCCTGGTGCAGCTCGCCCGCGGCGTTCGCCCGACCCGACACCGCGGCGGCCTGTGCCTGCACCACCGCCTCACCGGCCTGGCCGAGACGACCGATGGCGGCAGGATCGTGCCGCGCCAGCTGGTTGACCGCCCACAGCGTGGTCGGGGGTTTCTTGAGGGCGGCGACGCGCGCGGCCAGCTCACCCTGCCGCTCCGCCTTCAGCGCGCGAGCCCGCGCATTGCGCCGGCTCGCGAACTCCTGGAGCGGGTGGGCCATCAGCTCGGCGGCCTCGTCTTCGACTGGCACGGTCGCTCGATCGTACCGCGAAATGCTGAGGCTCAAGGTGTCAGCAAACCCGACGGGTCCGGGCATTGTGTCGTCGGCGTGCGCCCGCTACAGTGCCCGGGTGCCGAGGTCGAGGTGGTCGCGCGCCCTGCTGATCGTGTCGCTGCTCGCGGCGTCCCTTTACGCCGGCGCGGCGAATGCCTCCGCGGACGCCGCCACGGGCTCCGTCGGGAGCGGATCCTCCGGCTTCGACATCAGCTACCCGCAGTGTGGTGGGGTCTATCCGACCGGCGCCTTCGGGATCGTGGGCGTCAACGGCGGATACCCGTTCAAGCACTACAACCCCTGCCTGAAGGACGAGTACGCCCACGCCACCCACGCCGCCCTGTATCTCAACACCGGGTACGACCCGGCCTACACGGCAGTCGACGACACGCACACGACGCCCGCCTGCCAGGCGCTCTCGGCGACGATCGAGGGGACGCGCGGCGGCGATGTCCCGGCCGAGCGGCAGGCCTGGGCGGTGGGCTGCAGCGAAGCGGCCCGCTCGGTCGATTACGCGAGCTCCCAGGGGATCACGAACCTCTCGGCCTGGTGGCTGGACGTCGAGACCGCCAACAGCTGGTCCGACAACCAGGTCCTCAACCAGTTCGCGATCCAGGGTGTGATCGACATGCTGGAGACGGACGTGACCGTTTCGGTCGGGATCTATTCGACCGCCTACCAGTGGCATCAGATCGTGGGGACGCTGCCCGTCTACGGCGTCGCGGCGGAGTGGGTGGCAACCGGCGATGCGGCGGGCACGCGGGTGGCGCGTGTCTGCGGCGCCCCCGGCTTCACCGGCGCGCCGGTCACGCTCGTCCAGTACACGAGCGACTTCGACCACGACGTGACCTGTTAGGGCCGCCAGGATCGGCGCCCTGGTCGCCTGATGGACGCCGCCCGGGCGCTCCGCCCGCTGATCGGCAGCCCTTGCCGGAAGTGATAGCGTTCCTATAACCTGTTGGCTATGGACACCCGTTTCACCCTCGGGCTGGCGGCGGCGCTCTTGGTCCTGGGCATCGTGGTCTTCGTATACGCGCTGAAGCAGAGCGCGGCCGGCTATCTGATCCTGCTAGCCTGCCTGATTGCGGCGATCGCCCGCGGCATGGTGGCGATGATGCATCGCGGCAACCCCCCGGCCGCCCGGCCCTAACCCGGTCCGGGGCCTCCCGGCGGGGGGGGCGATTGGCGGAGCGGGCCGGCAACCGGCTTGGCTTGACTTACACTGTGCGATAAGGTAAAAGCTACACTGCATGAGGGGCGGAACGTGAGATCCACCATGCCGTCTACCCGACAGGCCCGCGCGGGGTCTGCGGCCGCCAACGCTGCGGACAACGGGGCCAATGGCGTCACCGGCGGGACGGGTGCCGAGTCGCTGCCGATCGAGGCCATCCTCGACGTCCTTCGCGACGTGCGTAAAGGCAACTACGGCGCCCGGATTCCGGTCCAGGGGAACGCCCCGGCCCGCAAGCTGATCGGCGAATTGAACCTCCTGATTCAGATGACGCAGCGGAGCCACGAGGATCTGGCCCGGAGCGCCGACGATGCCTCCCGCGTGGCTCGGGTTCTGGAAGCCGTCGCGGCCGGCGACCTGTCGCAGACCATGAGCCTCGAGGGCGAGGAGCGTCCGCAGCAGGAACCGTTCCGCCGGACCGCCCGCACGGTCAATTCACTGGTGCGCCAGTTGCGCACGTTCGCCTCCGAGGTCACGCGCGTCGCCCGCGAGGTCGG
>DASQGL010000156.1:0-14250 GCA_035632635.1 Candidatus Limnocylindrales bacterium | reverse complement strand
GTGTGCTCGACGGGCCGGCGATCCTTCAGGCCGAATCCGATCCCCGTTCAGACGCCTGGGTCCTTTCCTGACCAGGGCCGACGCCCGCACAGCCGCGGTATTGGGTGGGGCGGCCCGGCCCGTCTGCGCGCACGGGAGGGGACCTGCGGCTCCCCGGCCGCGCCGCGCCAATCCGAGGCAGAGCCGGAGAGCGAGCCCGCCGGGCGAGCCGCGCTTTCGCGCGGAACGCGCCGGTGCCGAAGGGGCGAGGCGCGAGCATCCGAGCCGGGCCCTACAGTGTGGCCGGCGAGGGCGCCGCGGAGCCCCGGAGGCACCATGGCGCGTATGGGTGCGGCGACCCGGCCCGTCTGCGCGCACGCGAGGGACCTGCGGCTCCCCGGCAGCGACACGGGAGTCAGCTCGAAGTCAAACGCGGCGGTCGAGGCGGGGGACGCCGTCGTGGATCGCGACGGTCCAGGCGGAGCCGCCCTCACGCAGGATCTGGTCCAGCGCTCGAAGGCGCACCCGGCCGCGGTCGCCTTTCAGGCGCGAGGCGAGCAGGTCGATGACGTCGAAGGCGAAGTCCGGGTCGTGGCGCATCCGGCAGGCGAGGAACTGGTACGCCTCCGCCGGACCGGTCCTCCAGGAGAGCGGCGCGCGCAGCCGCCGCTCGATCTCGCGCAGGGTGATCTCATCGAAGCTGACCTCGCCGGAGGCGGAGACCTGACGAAGGTCCCTGGCCATCCAGTCGAGCAGCGATCCGGTGAGCCAACCCGGCAGGCCGCTGTAGGGGGCCTCGTACGTGGGGTCGTCCCGCCGGCTGAGCGGCCGCCACGTCGCCGGCCGGGCAACCGGGGTGACCATCTCGCTTCCTGTTATACCCCGGCCGGGACCGCTTTATGCGGCCTGGTAGATGCGTTCCAGCAGCCTCGCGTAGGCGAGGTTCGGGGCGAGCTCGCTGGCCATGATGACGAGCAGCCGCAGGTGCTCCCGGGTGTACTGGTTCAGGCCCAGCTTGACGATCACGATGACGCCGAGCGAGTGGCCCCGGAACGCGATCGGGACGGCGAGCATCGACTCCCTGATGGCGGGCGTGCCGTCGATGTGGCCGGCCTGCGTGTGCTTGGCGGCGTCGCCCAGCACGAGCGCCCGGCGGCTTCGCGCGACCCAGCCGGAGATCCCCTCGCCGATCGGGATCCGCAGCGCCTCCTTCGTGATGCCCGCGTATTCCGGCCGGGCGGCCTCGCTGACGTAGGCCGGCTCGAGGTGGGTGCCGTCGCCGTTGAGCAGCAGGATGCGCAGGTGGTCGTGCGGGATGAGCAGGCGGATCGACGCGGCGACGTCCTCGCAGAGATCGGGGACGCCCTGCCGCTCGGTGAGCCGGGTGCCCAGGCCTTCGAGCGACTCGAGCTGCTGGTACCAGAAGCGCGGCACCCCGTCGACCTCCCGGCTCGGCGCCCCGGCGCCCGAGGGGATCGCGGTCACCTCGTTGGCCTCGAGCACCTCGAGGAGCGCGTCCACCACATGCGGGTCGAACTGCCTGCCGGCCTGCGCCCGCAGCTCGCGCACGATCTCCTCCTCGCTGAGCCGCGGACGGTAGGCGCGCTCCGCGTCCATGGCGTGGTAGGCGGCGCAGGCGTGCAGGATGCGCGCGCCGAGCGGGATCGCCTCGCCGATCAGGCCGTCCGGGTAGCCGCCGCCATTCCATTGCTCGTTCTGCGCGCGGATGATCGGCGTCACCGGCTTGAGGAACGGCACCGAGGAGAGGATGCGCTCGGCGATCAGCGGCGCTTCCCGGACCAGGCGCAGCTCGTCCTGGTTGAGCGGCCCCGGCTTGTTCAGCACGTAGCCGGGCAGCCCGACCTTGCCGATGTCGTGCAGGAGCGCGGCGTACTCGAGCAGGCGGAGCTGCTCGCCGTCGACGTGCAGGCGATGCCCGACCGCGACCGCCAGCGCCGCGGTGCCGCGGGAGTGCGCCTCCGAGGTGCGGTCCTTGGCGTAGATGGATGCCGCCAGCGCGGTGATGGTCGCCATGAAGCTGTCCTCGAGCTCGTGCTGGCTCGACTCCGCCTTGCGTTTCTCCGCGCCCACCTGGCCGAGCATGCGGGCCTGCACGTAGGTGAGCAGGCCGATCACGGAGACGAGCACGAGCAGCGACCGATCGTAGTAGGCGGTCCAGCCGGCCAGCAGCGGGAGCGCGGCCGCCACCGCGCCGAGCAAGGCGGCGGCCATCGCGGTGCGCAGGGGAAGGAGCGCCGCCGTGAAGACCGCCGCGGCGACGTACACGGACAGGAGGTCATGCGATTGCAGGCTGCCGGTGAAGCTCAGGTAGAGGACCGGCAGCGCGATGCCGACGATGATCGCCCCGAGCAGCGGCTCGATCGCGGTCTTCCTCCAGGGCAACATCCAGCAGGCCACCCCCACCAGGTAGCCCGCGCCGGTGATGGCCCAGATCATCAGGTAGTCGACATGGAGCCGGGGCCCCGTGTACGTACCGACGAGCCGCGCCGTGGTGAGCGCCCAGAACGCCACCCCGACCACGCGGAAGATCGCGACCCGGTTGGTGGGCTTGAGCCCGGTGAGCCAGGGCGGGCCGGACAACCGAGTCCACACCATCCTCGAGCGCAGCCAGCGGAGGCGGGTCCCCATGATTCGCGTGCAGCCCCACAGCAGGGCGCAGAAAGGAAACGGGCGGCGGCGCGGCCATATTGCGCACGTCGCGATCTCGTTGCACCACGCGCGAGCCGTGGTGCAGGCGTTCGCCACTAAACTCAGGTGATGTTCACCACCCGCCCGGACCTGCGCGGCACCTTCGGCATGGTCAGCTCGACGCACTGGCTGGCCTCGCAGGCCGGGATGGCGATCCTCGAACGGGGCGGGAACGCGTTCGACGCCGCGGTCGCGGCCGGCTTCACGCTCCAGGTCGTGGAGCCCCACCTGAACGGGCCGGGCGGCGACCTGCCCGTGATCATCTGGGACGCGCGCCGGGCGCGGGTCGAGGTCATCTGCGGCCAGGGCGTCGCGCCCGCCGCCGCGACCATCGAGCGGTTCCACCAGATGGGCCTGCGTGAGATCCCGGGCGACGGCCTGCTGCCGGCCTGCGTGCCGGGCGCCTTCGGGGCCTGGATGCTGCTGCTGCGCGATCACGGGACCATGCGCCCGGCGGAGGTGCTCGAGGCGGCGATCGGCTACGCCGCGCACGGCTACCCGGTGGTGCCGAAGATGGCCGAGCGGATCGCGGAGGTCGCCCCGCTGTTCCGCGACGAGTGGCCCGAGTCCGCCCGCGTCTACCTCGATCGAGGTATGCCGCAGCCGGGATCGCGGTTTCGCAATCCGCTGCTGGCGGAGACCTACCAGCGCATCGTCCGGGAGGCGGAGGCGGCGGGCTCGAGTCGCGAGCAGCAGATCGACGCCGCCCTCCATGCCTTCTACCGCGGATTCGTCGCCGAGGCCATCGACCGGTACTGCGCCAGCGCCCAGGTGATGGACATCACCGGGACGCGCCATCCCGCCCTGCTCCGGGGATCCGACCTCAGCACCTGGCGCGCCTCGCGCGAGGCCCCGGTTTCGTCAGACCACCGGACCTTCACCGTCTACAAGCCCGGCCCCTGGAGCCAGGCGCCCGTCTTCCTCCAGCAGCTGACCCTGTTGCGCGACGTCGACCTGCGGGGGATGGGATTCCTCTCCGCGGAGCACATCCACACCGTGATCGAAGGCGCGAAGCTCGCCTTCGCGGACCGAGAGGCCTGGTACGGCGACCCGATGTTCGCCGACGTGCCGCTGGAAACGCTGCTCTCGCCCGCGTACGCGTCAGACCGCCGGCGCGAGATCGGGGCGCGGGCCTCCCTCGAGCTGCGGCCCGGTTCGCCGACCGGACGCCGGCCGAGGCTGCCCCAGTTCGAGGCCGCCCCGCCGGTGCGCCCGGGCCACTGGACGGGCGAGCCGTCGATCGAGGGCCGGGCCGAGCCCGTCGAGGCGAGCCGGAACGCCTCCGACACCGTTCACGTCGACGCGATCGATCAGTGGGGCAACCTGGTGGCCTGCACGCCGAGTGGCGGGTGGCTGCAGTCGAGCCCGTGCATCCCGGGGCTGGGGTTCTGCCTGGGCACGCGCGCCCAGCAGTTCAACCTGACCGCCGCACATCCGAACGCGCTCGCGCCCGGCAAGCGGCCGCGCACCACGCTCAGCCCGAGCCTCGCCTTCCGGGACGGCGAGCCCGCCCTCGCCTTCGGCACGCCGGGCGGCGACCAGCAGGACCAGTGGTCGTTCAACTTCTTCCTGGCCCAGGCCGACTTCGGCCTGACGCTCCAGGAGGCGATCGACGCGCCGATGTTCCACACCACGCACTTCCCCAGCTCCTTCCAGCCGCACCTGGCCTTCCCCGGCCAGGTGATGATCGAGGACCGGGTCGAGGGGGCGGTCCTGGAGGAGCTGCGCCGGCGGGGGCACCGGATCGAGGTCCAGGCCTCGTGGTCGCAGGGGTCGCTGTGCGCGGTCGGGCGCGATGCCCGAACCGGGTTCCTGCAGGCGGCGGCCAACCCGCGCGGGATGCAGGGGTACGCCGTCGGGCGGTAGGCCACCCCTCCCGTCCCTGCCCCGCACGGGAGGTGAGCGGGGCACGGGGCCCGGATTTCCCGCGTTCGAGGGGTTGTAAAAGGGGACATCCCGGATGCCATAATGTGCTGCAGTGGCACTGGAAGTTGAGCAGACCGCGATGGGCGCCCAGGAGACCGCGGACCGGTGTCCCCATCCCAAGCCCTTTGCCCCGGACTTCGCCGGCTGTCCGGCCTACCAGGCGGTCGCCTTCACCGCCGCCGACTCCATGGACCGGCGGCTGGGCACCTGGCTGACCTGCCGGCACCTGAGCAGCGGCCAGGCGGAGGCGCAACCGGGTCGCTTCTACCCGAAGTGCTCGCTGGGCGGCACGGCGGAGCGGCAGCGCTGGCTGGCCCGGGTCCGCCCGGAGCGGCTGGAGGTGGTCCGGGTCCTGCAGGAAGAGTTCGACCGGTTCAGCGAGGGGCACCGCGAGCGCCTGTCCGCCGCCCGGAAGGAGGCGCAGGCGGCCCCCGCCGACTGGGAGCGCCGCCAGGAGCTGGACCGGCTGCTCGCGGAGCACGGCAAGGCGGTCGCCGGGTTCCTGCTGGCCCGCGAGGAGCGATTCGAGGACGTCGGACTCCCGATCGGACCGCTCCACGACCTGATCGCTGAGGCATCGTCCGCGGGATCCCGGACGCGCCGAGCGTCCTCGGGCAGGCTCGACGAGGACAGCCTGCTCGCGTTCTCCGCGGAGTCCCAGTCGTTCCTGGGCCGGGCGCTGCCGGCGCCCCGGCGCGAGGAGAGCGGACCCGAGCTGGAGAGCACGATCTACAGCGACGCGACGCTCGAGATCGCGCGCACGACGAACCCGCGCGGACTCGCGCTGCGCGGAGAGCTGGACGCGTCGAACGCGGACGCGGTCTTCGAGGTCATCCAGCGGGAGGCGGCGCGCGACGGGGAGCTGGCCGTCGACCTGAGCGGCGTCCTGTTCTGCGACGTGGCCGGGCTGCGCGCCATCGTGCGCGCCAGCGAACGGCTCGAGCCGGGGCAGCGCCTCCACCTGCGGCAGCTGCCCGCCCATCTCGAGAAGACGATGCAGATCGTGGGCTGGCGCAGCACGGCCAGCCTGCAGGTCACGTCCCGGGAGCCGCCCCGATGACGGCGGCCGGCTACCGGCACGAGGCCATGCTGTACGCGGGAGAGAAGGAATTCCTCGACGGCACGCTGCCCTTCATTCGCGACGGCCTGCGGGCCGGTGAACCGACTCTCGTCGTGGTCGAGGGGCACAAGATCGCGAGCCTGCGCGCGCGGCTGGGCGACGAGGCGGAGGCGGTCACGTTCGCCGACATGACCGAGGTCGGGCGCAACCCGGCCTGGATCATCCCGTTCTGGTCGGATTTCCTGAACCGGCCCGAGCACGCCGGCCGGCCGCTGCGGGGCATCGGCGAGCCGGTCCTCCCCTCCCGCGACCCGGACGAGCTGGTCGAATGCGAGCGGCACGAGGCGCTCCTCAACCTGGCCGTCGACCCCTCGCGTTCCTTCCGGCTGCTCTGCCCCTACGACACCTCGGCGCTCGAGGGGGACGCGCTGGCGGTGGCCGAACGGACCCATCCCATCCTGCGGCGGTCGCGACAGGCGTGGGAGAGCGCGGCGTTCGCGGGGCTCACGGACGCCGGGGCGCCCATGGTCCAGCCGCTTCCACCGGCGCCGGCCGGCGCGACCGAGATCGCCTTCGACGGCGCCTCCATCGGCGCGGTCCGCGCCGCGGTGCGGCGGCACGCGGCGCGCGCGCAGATGCGAAGCGCCCGGATCGCGGACCTGGTGACGGCCGTCACCGAGCTGGCCGCCAACAGCGTGCGGCACGGCGGCGGCCGGGGCAGGCTGCGCATCTGGTCGGCGGACGGCGCCGTCCACTGCGAGGTCTGGGACCGGGGCCGGATCACGGATCCGCTGGCCGGCCGGCAGCGGCCGGGCCCGGACGTGGAGGCCGGCCGCGGCCTGTGGCTCTGCACCCGGCTCTGCGATCTCGTGCAGATCCGCTCCGCGGCAGACGGCGGGGTCGTCCGCCTGCGCCTGCGCTGCGCCTGACCCACGCCTCGCGTTTATAGTCAGGCGATGCCGGACCGGCCGCCCTGGTCGTACGCGATGCGGGGCCGGCTCGAGGAGCTGGAGTTCGAGAGCCGCGCGCTGCAGGGAAACCCGCTGGGCGACCCGGCGCGCCGGCCGCTCTGGGTCTACCTGCCGCCCGCCTACGCGCAGGACGCCACGCGCCGCTATCCCAGCATCTACCTGATCCAGGGCCTGACCGGGCAGCTCGACATGTGGCGCAATCGCAGCTTCCTGCGCAAGAACACGGTCGAGCTGATGGACGACCTCTTCGCCCGGCCGGACGTGCCGCCCTGCATCCTCGTCTACGTCGATTGCTGGACGTCGATCGGCGGCAGCCAGTTCCTCGACTCGCCGGCCACCGGCCGGTATCACACCTACCTGTGCGAGGAGATCGTGCCCCTGGTCGACGCAGGCTACCGCACGCTGGCGACGAGCGCCCATCGCGGCATCGCCGGGAAGTCGAGCGGCGGCTACGGCGCGATGGTCACGCCCATGCTGCGCCCGGATCTCTTCGGCGGCCTGGCGACCCACGCGGGCGACGCGCTCTTCGAAGTCTGCTACCTGCCCGAGTTCCGCGAGTCGGTCCGGGCGCTGCGCGACGAGTACGAGGGATCATTCGAGAAGTTCTGGGCCGACCTCCGCAGCCGCCCCGCCGGCTCGAAGGAGCACGACGCCGTGCTGCTCAACGACTGGTGCATGGCGGCCTGCTACTCCGCCGATCCCGACGGCACGGTGCGCCTCCCCTACGAGCCGTCCACCGGCGCCCTGATTCCACAGGTCTGGGAGCGATGGCTGCGCTGGGACCCGGTCCGCATGGTCCCGGCTCACGCCGAGACCCTGCGGCAGATGCGCGGCATCTACATCGACTGCGGCAAGCACGATCAGTTCTACCTGGACCTGGGAGCGCAGGCGTTCTACGACGCGCTCAAGCAGGCGGGCGTCGACCAGGTCCGGTTCGAGCTGTTCGAAGGCACCCATTCCGCGATCGAGTACCGCTACCCGCGCGGGGTCGAGTACCTGGCCCAGAAGCTGGCCTGAGCCGAGGCCGTCCGGGCTCAGCCGATGGCGGTCTGGCGGCGCTCCACGTGGTCGGCGCGGGCCGCCGCCTTCGCCCTCCCCTCGATGAAGAGGCAGCTGAGCGCGCCGACCCCGAGCACCGTGATCGAGACCACGAGCGTGGGGCGGACGGCATTGACGTAGGCGTTGGCAAAGACCTCGTGGAAGAGCGCCTGCAGCGAGTGGACCACGGCCGCCGGGACGTTCGGGGGCAGCTGGGCCCCGCCGGTCTGCCCGACGCCGACCTGGAATCCACTCGAGGCCGCGTGCGTGAAGCCGTCGATGAACCGGCCGCGGAAGGCGGGTGGAACCTTGTCCGCGTACGCGAGCGCCTGGTCGTGCAGCTCGGTGGCGAGGCGGTTCTGGAGGACGGCGCCGATCACCGCGCTCCCGATCGCACCGCCCAGCTGGCGCACCGTGTTGAGCACGCCCGAGGCGGCGCCCGCCATCTGGGGGCGCATGTCCCGCATCGCGACCGTAGTCAGCGGCGCGAACGTCATCCCCATGCCGATGCCGGCGATCGCGGCCGGACCCCAGAAGGTGGCCTGGGTCGCGTTGAGCGAGACCAGGAAGACGACGAGACCCATGCCCGAGGCGAAGCAGGTCAGGCCCGCGAGCAGGATCCACTTGCCCCCGAACCGATCGGTCATGCGACCGGCCACGGGCGCCACCACCATCGAGATCAGCGACATGGGCAGGAACGTGAGGCCCGCCTTGAGCGCGGAGAAGCCGAGGACCGACTGCAGGAAGATGGTGAGCGGCAAGAAGAAGCCGAGCATGCCGAAGGCGACCACGGCGCTGACCCAGATCGCGATGCTGAAGTTGCGGTTCGCGAACAGGGAGAGCGGCAGCAGCGGCTCGGGCTGGATGCGCTCGAAGAGCACGAAGACGACCATGAGGACGAGGCCGGCCGCGATGATCTCGGGGATCGTGATGACGCCCCAGATCGTGCCCCAGTCGTAGCGCTGGCCTTCGACCAGCCCGAAGACGATCCCGAACAGGCCGGCGCTGGCGAGGGCCACCCCGATCAGATCGAAGCGGTGGTGGCGGCCGGGCCGCAGGTCGGGGACGATGAAGATCGCGCCCAGGAGGGCGACGATGCCCACCGGCACGTTGACGTAGAAGATCCAGCGCCAGTTGACGTCGGTGACCAGGAAGCCGCCCAGCGTGGGCCCGGTGATGGCGGCCACGCCGGCGACCGCGCCCCACAGCCCGAAGGCGGCGCCGCGCCGCTCGGGCGGGAAGATCACGGTGATGATGCTGAGCGTCTGCGGGGTCAGGATGGCGCCGCCGACGCCCTGCAGGATGCGGGCCGCGATCAGCTGGTTGCCGTCCTGGGCCAGGCCGCAGAGCGCCGACGCGGCGGTGAAGATGACGAGCCCGATGATGAACATGCGCCGCGGTCCGACCAGGTCGCCCAGGCGGCCGCAGGTGATCAACAGCACCGCGTAGACGAGCAGGTACGCGTTCAGGACCCAGAGGATCTGATCCAGCGAGGAATGGAGGTCGGAGATCAGGCTCGGGATCGCGATGTTCACGATCGTGGTGTCGAGCAGGATCATGAAGAAGCCCAGGCTCAGGAAGACGAGCACGAGCCAGGGGTTGCGGGAACGAGCGTTGGCGGCGGTTGCCACTGGAGCCTCCTCCGATCTACAATTGCTTTACGATTCTGATACTTTAAGGATCAAACGATCCCGATGTCAAGAACGAACGCACGGGAGCGCCTCCTCCAGCATGTCATAGGCGGGGTGCGCGCCCTCGACGGTGAACTCGATCTCATGGACCAGGCGATCGCGGACGCGCTCAGCCTCAACCGCACCGACGCCCAGTGCATGGACCTGATCACGCGCTTCGGCCCGATCACGGCGGGCGAGCTGGCTCATCGGACCGGGCTGACCGCGGGCGCGATCACCACCGTGCTGGACCGTCTCGAGGCCGGCCGCTGGATCGCGCGCCGTCACGACACCCAGGATCGCCGGCGCATCCTGGTCGAGCGCAACGAGGCCAAGGCGGGCCAATTTCAACCGATCTTCAGCGAGCTCGTCCGTTCCACCCGCCAGGCGCTGGACGCGTACTCCGACCAGCAGCTGGCGGTGATCGACACCTTCCTGCAGCAGCTGACCGCGGTCGTGTCGCAACACCGGACTCGCTTGCTCAGCCGTCGCGGGTCAGCGAACGCGGGATCGCGGTTGCGGCAGAGTCAGCCGGACGTGAGGGCGGCACCACGAGGTAGCTGAGCAGCACGCCGGTGATGCCGGCGACCACGACCGCGCCCGTCCAGGCGTGCACCGGCCACCAGATCCCGTCCGCCCTCAGGATCCCGAGGAAGTAGGGGCCGTAGATCCCGACCGGGAGCAGGAAGGCGAACGCCCGCAGCGCGAGCGGACGGGACGGATCAGGTCGCAGGAGCAGGCGCAGCGCGTCCCCCAGCAGGCCGCCGATCACGCCGACCGCGACCACCGGGTCCGGATGCCAGATGATCACGATCCCGAGCGTCGTCAGCGTGACCAGGATGGTGAGCGCGAACGGCGGCAGCGTGAACCGGCTGAGCAGGAAGAGCACGATCCCCACCAGGAACGCCGTCTGCAGGATGACCTCGGTGACGCCGAGCTGCTCGCCCTGATCGTTCAGGAGATAGGCAGGGGCGCCGTTCGCGGCCCACTGGCTGGTGAAGGGATGGAGGTCCTGGCTGAAGAACATGAGGATGGCGAGCAGCGCGGTCCCGGAGAGAAGGCCGGCGTAGCCAAGGCGGCGGCTCGGGCTCGACCAGGCGGCGCGCAGGCCACCGGACACGATCAGGGCGGCGCTCCCCATGAGGAGGAGGTGGGTCGGGCTGAGCGTCGCGGCGTAGCGGCGCTCGATGCCGAAGACCGTGTGCCAGCCCAGGTCGAGGCCGCCCCCCAGCCCGAAGAGCACGAAGCCGACGAAGGAGAGGCCGTAGCCGAGGGGGAGCGCCGTGCGCCAGGGGCGGCCGGCGGCGCGGCCGCGCATCAGGCAGACGTAGAGGAAGAGGCCGGTTGCGAGCACGGACGAATAGAGGACCGCGTGCCAGGGGGTGAAGAAGGTTTCGAGGCGGGCCACGTGGCGGTGCGCCCAGGCGTCGAGGTAGGAGCCGATCACGATCCAGGTCGAGAAGAGGACCATGCCGGCGGCGAAGCCGCGACCGGCGAGGACGGGAGTCTCGAGGATGGACGCCGACGCCGATCGGGGATGGGCCAGGGCTGTGCTGCTCATGGTGGTTCAGCCTATGGCCGATTGCCCGCCCCCGCATCGGACCGGAGGGTGAATTCGGCCTCCTCCGGCAGAAGGACAGCCGGCACGAGCGGATCCTTCCGCGGGAGGATTCGCCCCCCGGCGCAAGCGGCTATGGTACGGGCATCGAGACCGTGAAGTCGGCGCTTCGACGGTGGCAGCGGATCAACCCGCTGGTCCCCGACAGCGGGCTGGCCGTGCTGCTGTTCGGGCTCGTGCTGCTGCAGGCGAGCAGCGACCCGCACGAGTGGTCGCCGCTCAGCATCGGGATCGTCACGCTGGAGACGCTGCCGCTCGCCCTGCGGCGGCGCACCCCCGGGCCGGTCATGGCGGTGGTCGGGATGGCCGCCGTGGCGCACCTGGCCGCCGGCTTCCGCAACGAGTTCTTCGATACCTTCGCGGTGATGACCGCGCTGTACACCGTGGCCGCGCATGGGTCGCGGCGCACGGCGCTCGCCTTTCTCTTCGCGCTCCCGGTCGCACTCGCCCTGGCGCTGGCGCTCGACTGGCACAACAAGGGAGCCATCAACCTGCTCGACATCCCGTACAACCTGCTGGTCCTGCTGAGCGCCTGGCTGCTGGGCGACAACCTGCAGGCGCGACGGGCCTACGCGGCGCAGCTCGAGGAGCGGGAGCGGTTGCTGGCCCGGGAGCGGGAGGAGCGGGCGCGCGCGACGCTTGCCGAAGAGCGGGCGCGGATCGCCCGCGAACTGCACGACATCGTGGCCCACAGCGTGAGCGTGATGGTGCTGCAGGCGAACGCGGGCGAGCGCATCATGCCCTCGCGTCCGGAACAGGCGTCCGAGCATTTCGCCGCGATCCAGGCCGCGGGCCGCGAGGCCCTGGCGGAGCTGCGCCGGCTGCTCGGTGTGCTGCGCGAGGGCGAGCGCGGCGATGGCGAGCGCGAGCCGCAGCCGGGCATCGCGGAGATCGACCAGCTGGCCCTGCAGGCACGCCGGGCCGGGCTCGACACGGCGGTGGCGATCGAGGGGGACGCGACGCGGATGCCGGAGGCGGTGCAGCTGTCCGCGTACCGGATCGTGCAGGAGGCGCTGACCAACACGCTGCGGCACGCGGGCGCCTCGCACGCCTCGGTCGCGGTCCGATCGACGCCGGCCGGGCTCGAGGTCGAGGTCCTGGACGATGGGCGGCGCCGCCCGGCGATCGGCAACGGCGCGACGCCGGCACAGGCCGCCGGCAGCGGGCACGGGCTGATCGGGATGCGCGAACGGGTGCAGCTGTTTGGCGGCGAGCTGCAGGCGGGATCGCTCCCCCAGGGCGGCTTTCGCGTTCGCGCCCTCATCCCGATCGACGCGCGACCGTGATCCGGGTCGTGATCGCGGACGACCAGCCGCTGATCCGAACCGGGCTGCGGACCGTGCTCGAGGTCGAGGACGACATCACGGTCGTGGGCGAGGCGGCTGACGGAGCGCAGGCCGTCGACCTGTGCACCCGGGAGCGGCCCGACGTCGTGCTGATGGACGTGCGGATGCCGCGCATGGACGGGCTCCGCGCGGCCCGCCGGCTGCGCGAGCTGAGCAGCCCGACCCGGGTCGTGATGCTGACCACGTTCGACCTCGACGAGTACGTCTACGAGGCGCTCCGGGCAGGCGCCAGCGGATTCCTGTTGAAGGACGCGACCGCCGGCCAGCTGGTGGCCGCCGTCCGCGCCGCGGCCGAGGGGAACGCGATGCTGGCGCCGAGCGTCACCCGGCGGCTGATCGCCGAGTTCTCCCAGCGGGCCGCCACGCGGCGGCCGGCCCAGGACCTGAGCGCGCTCACCGAGCGCGAACGCGAGGTGCTCACCCTGATCGGCGAGGGGTTGTCGAACAGCGAGATCGCCCGGCGCCTGTCCGTGAGCGAGACCACGGTCAAGACGCACGTGGGCCACGTCCTCGGGAAGCTCGAGCTGCGCGACCGGGTGCAGGCGGTGATCCTCGCCCACGACGCCGGACTCGTCTCCTGAGCAATAGTATCAGTGGATATGGACGAGGAGCTGAAGCCGCAGGGACCCCAGGCCGCCCCGCCCGCCGAGGTCGAGCGGAAGGAGGCGACCGTTGTCAGCGAGCGAGCCCGGGCGCGGCTCGACGGATCGCGGATGCCGACCATCTACATCGGGCACGGCGCGCCGCCCCTGGTCGACGACGAGCTGTGGGTGACGCAGCTCGCCGCCTGGGCCAGGGCGCTGCCGCGGCCGGCCGCCGTCCTGATCGTGTCCGCCCACTGGGAGAATGCCCCGCTCACGATCGGGGCCACCCGGACGGGCACGCCGCTGATCTACGACTTCGGCGGCTTCCCCGAGCGCTATTACCGCGCCCAGTACCGCTCGCCGGGCGCGCCCGAGCTGGCCGCGCAGATCCGGCAGATGCTGTCGGATCAGCACGTGGCGGACGACCCGGAGCGGGGGCTCGACCACGGCGCCTACGTGCCGCTCAGCGTGATGTATCCGAACGCGGACATCCCCGTGCTCCAGATCTCGATGCCGACGCTCGATCCGCAGCGGCTGTTCGAGATCGGCCGGCGGCTGCGTCCGCTGCGCGACCAGGGCGTGCTGATCATCGGCAGCGGCTTTCTGACCCATGGTCTCCCCTTCCTGCGCGACTTCCGGTTCGACGCGCCGCCGCCCGAGTGGTCGGTCGAGTTCGACGCCTGGGCGCACGAGGCGCTCGAGCGCGGCAACGTCGACGAGCTGGAAGATTTCCTGCACAAGGCGCCCGCGGTGCGCTACGCCCACCCGCGCACCGAGCACCTCGCGCCGCTGTTCGTCACGCTGGGCGCTGGAGACGTCAGCGGCGAACCGCTGCCCAGCATCATCGACGGCTACTGGATGGGACTCTCCAAGCGATCGATCCAGGTCCCATGACGGCGCGATGACCGGCGAGGGGGACGCGCGCAGCCGGGTCAACCTCACGAAGCAGATGGGCGAGATCGAGCGCCTGCGGCGCGAGATGCGCGCGAAATCCCCGGAGCAGCGGCGGACGACGACGCGCGCGGTGGCGCGCATCCTGGACGACGTCCACCTGGAAGGGCGGATGGGCCCGTTCGTGGTCGAGTCCGATGAACCCCTGGCGCGCGGCGGCACGGACAAAGGGCCGTCGCCGCTCCAGTACGTGATGATGGGGACCGCCTTTTGACTGCTCACCCAGCTGGCGCGGTTCGCGCCGCTCTACGAGGTCCCGATCGAGGACGCGTCGGCTGACGTGCGTGCGACCTTCCGCAACACCGAGAAGTACGACGTCGACGACGCGCCCGCCTTCTTCGACGAGGTCACCATCGAGCTGGCCGTCGAGAGCCCCGCACCCGCGGAGGCCGTGCGCA
>DASQGL010000155.1:0-13797 GCA_035632635.1 Candidatus Limnocylindrales bacterium | reverse complement strand
GTGCCCGAGCTCTTCGAGTGCCAGCGCGACTGGATCGACCCGGTGAACAACATGCTCGCCGCCGACACGCAGGGCTCGATCGGCTACCTGACCCGGGGCCGGCTGCCGCTCCGCTCGTCGACCGCCCATCACCAGGTCCCGGCGGCGGGATGGACCGGCGAGCACGAGTGGATCGGATTCGTCCCCTTCGAGGCGATGCCCCGGGCGATCGATCCGCCCGAGGGGTTCGTGGTGAGCGCGAACCAGGTGGTCAGCGACCGGACGAGCCCGTTCATCGCCTACTCCTTCAACGATCCCTTTCGCGCCGAGCGCATCGTCGAGCTGCTCGCGCGCGCCCCGCGGCTCAGCCCGCAGGAGATCGCGCGCATCCAGGGCGACGTGACCTCCTGGCCGGCGCAGCGGTGGGCCGCATGCCTGCGCCAGGCGGGTCCGTTCGAGGGACCGGCCGAGCGGGCCCGCGAGCGGCTCAGCGCCTGGGACGGCGAGCTCGCGCCGGGCAGTGCCAACGCGCTGCTCTACGCGTGCTTCCGGCGGGCGCTGGCGGGCGAGCTGTTCCGGCCGCGGGTGGGCGACCCGGTCTGGGGCTGGCTGACCACGACCGGGATACCGGCGGCCGCGACCCTGATCCGCCGCTGGCTCGCGAACGCCATCTGGCCGTCACTGCGCGCGGGCCGCCTCGCGCCCGCGCTCGAGGGTCCCGTCCGCGCCGCGCTGGCGTTCGCCTGGGGCGAGGCCGCCGCGCTGGCCGGTCCCGATCCGTCGGCCTGGCGGTGGGATGCCTACCACCGAACCGATGCGCGCCACCCGCTGGCGCCGCGCCACCCCGAGGCCGCGTGGCTCAACCCGGCCGCGGTCTCAATTGGCGGCGACAGCGACACGGTGCAGGTCGCGTCCTACGGATGGCAGGTCGGGACGCGATTCGACATCGGCAACGTGTCGGTCTACCGGCAGGTGGTCGACCTCGCGGCGCTGGACGAGGCGAGCTCGGTCATTCCGGGGGGCGCGTCCGGCGACCCGTCGAGTCCGCACGCGTCGGACCAGCTGCCGCTGTGGTCCTCCGACCGGCGCATCCCGATGTCGGGAGCCTGACCCCCCGATCGACCGTCGCGCGGCGGCCCGCTGATAGCATGGTGCCGAAGAGGGCCATGAGAGAAGCTGCGCCGATCCCATCCGCCTTCCTCGACCTGCTCACGACCAACGTCATGGCGCACGTGACCACGATCGACGACCGCGGCCGGCCGCTCACCCACGTGGTCTGGGTGGACTCGGACGGGACCTCGCTGCGGTTCAGCTCGCCGAAGGGATCGGTGAAGGGCCGCATTCTCCGGGCGCGACCGCAGGTCGCGGTCAGCGTGATCGATCCCCGCGACCCTGAGCGCTGGCTCTCGCTCCAGGGCGAGGTCACCGACATCTACGACGACGAGGGGCTGGCCTTCATCAACCAGCTCTGCCAGCGATACCTGGGGATTCCCTACTACAAGTTCTTCGAGCGCGACATCTTCGTCATCACGCCGACCCGGGTCCGCTTCTCAGCCGGACCCTCCGAGGCCCAGCTCGAGGGCTTCCGCAAGGCGGGCCGTCAGCGCTGACCCTTGCGCCGGGTGGCCCGGCGCAGGCTGAGGCCGCCGACCAGCAGCACCAGCGCCGTCAGGATGGGGCCGGCCACCACCGGCGTCAGCCCGAGGCGGAGGGCGATCCAGGCCACCACCAGCACGGCGATCGAACCGAGGAAGAGTTCGGGCCGGTCGCCGACCAGGAAGTCGTACCAGAAGGCGCCGAAGGCCCGGACGTAGCGCACCCCGGTCAGCCTTCGGCCGCGACCGCAAGCGCGGTGCGGCGAAGACCGGCGTGGATCAGCGAGACCGCGAGCAGCGACGCGCCCAGGAAGACGGCGAACAGCACGATCAGGGTGGCGTCCCCGATCGGCCAGCTGACGCCGATGCCCTCGCCGGCCCAGAACGTGCCGAAGGTCGTCAGCATCAAGCCGACCGTGAACTTGAGGCCGTTCTCAGGGACCCGGGCCAGCGGTCGATGGGTGGCGACCCCGGCCACCACGACCAGGACTCCGGCCGCCGCGGCCCCCAGCGCCGCGGAGCCGAGCGCTCGCGCCGAGGCGCCGAACGTGATCACGATGAAGGCGACCTCCATCCCCTCGAGCAGCACGCCCTTGAAGGCGACCGTGAAGCTGATCCAGTCCATCCCGTGGGCTGGGACCGGGGGCTCGGCCCGCATCATCGCGATCTCCTCCTGGTAGATGGCGATCTCGTTGTGCTTTGCCTTGGCGCCGGCCGCGCGCAGGATCGCCTTGACCAGCCACTGCAGGCCGTAGATCACGAGGAAGCCGCCGACCACCAGCCGCAGGACCTCGATCGGAACCAGGAGCACGATGGCGGCGCCGAAGATCCCCACGATCAGCGTCAGGGCGGCAACCGCCGCGCCCACCCCGATGGCGGTCGATCGCCACTGCCGGGTCACGCCGACCGCGAGCACGATGGTCAGGGCTTCGACGAACTCGACGCTGGAGGCGAGGAACGCCGGCAGCGCGGCGACAACGGTATTCACCAGGTGATCACCTCAGCAGCACATGGTAGGCGAACGGTGGAGGTCACTGGACCGGGCGGGCCATCTGCCCGAAGCCCGGCGCCCCGACGACGACGCGATCGCGCATGACGAAGGCTCCCCGCACCAGCGTGTGCAGGGGAAGGCCGGTGACGGCCTGGCCCGCCCACGGGGACCAGCCGCACTTGCTCAGGATGTCTTCATTGCGGATGACGTCCTGGGCCTGCAGGTCGACGACCACCAGGTCCGCGTCGGCGCCGGGCACGATCGCCCCCTTCTTGGGATACAGGCCGAAGATCCGGGCCGGTCGCGTGGAGAAGAGCTCCACCAGCTGGGGCAGCGTGAGCCGTCCCTTGTGCACCTCGGTCAAAAAGAGGCTGAGCGTCTCCTGGATCTTGGGCGTCCCGTTGGCGGCCTTCCACATGTCCGTCCAGCCCACCTCCTTCTCCTCGCGCAGGTGAGGCGCGTGATCGGTGCCGATCACGTCGATCGTGCCATCGCGCATGGCCTCCCAGAGGATGTCGGTGGTGTCGGGGCCGTTCCAGTAGGAGAGCGCGTAGGGCCCCAGCCGCTCGATGCTGGCCCACTCGTCGGTGAGCAGCACGCACTGGGGGTTCGTCTCCGAGGTCACCCGGTCGGTGACCTGCTTGGCGGGCCGCAGCAGCTCGACGACGCGCCGGCTGCGAACGTGCAGGATGTGCAGCCGGACGTTGGTGACCTCCTGGAGCCGGAGGAGGAACATGACGGCGGCGTCCCACACGATCCCGTCGTACTGCGGCCAGGTGCGGGCGTACGCGAGCGGCCCGCGGTCGCCGGCGTCCCAGGTCCGCTGCTCGAGCAGCTGGCCGATCTCCTGGTCCTGGCTGTGGACCATCAGCGGCCGTCCGGTCTTCTCGACCGCCTCCGCGATCTCCAGCAGGTGCCCGTGGTTGGTGACGCAGAGCGCCGGCATGTGCGGATAGGGCTTGTCCAGCCCGGAGTCGGTCAGCATGAAGACCTTGAAGCCGAGCGCGCCCCGGCGCGCCATCGCCTCGACCTGGTCGGTCCGGATGGGGGAGGGGTTGTGGTTGTAGTCGACCAGCGACTTCGCCTTGTACAGCGCCAGGACTTCCTCGTACAGGTCGAGCGTGGTGGTGGGCGGCTCCACGTTGGGCATCCCCACGCAGACCGTGTAGCCGCCCGCGGCGGCCGCCCGGGTGCCGGACGTGATGTCCTCCTTGTGGGTGAAGCCCGGCTCGCGCAGGTGGGTGTGGGTGTCGATCCCGCCGGGGATCACGGTCTTGCCCGTGATGGCGAGGTCCTCCCGGCCCTGGGGCAGGGACCCGGGCGTCGCCACCGCGGCGATCCGGCCCGAGACGATCCCGAGATCCGCTTCCATGACACTGTCCGGCGTCACCACGGTGCCGCCCCGCAGGACTAGATCGAAGTCCATCGTGCTTTCACTCCTAAGCCCCTCATGCCCAGCGGGCCGCTGCCGCCGGGCTCGATGACCACCCGCTCGTCGACGCCCGAGCCCGGGATGCGACGGCGGAGAAACCGGTCGTACCAATCGATCATGTGGGGAACGGCCGCCTCGAAACACCGGCGATACGATTCGTAATGGCGCACGCCGCGCTGCACGATCAGCTTGCGCGGCGTGGGCGCCGCCTCGAACAGGCGCAGCGCGTGATCGAGCGGGGTGACCGCGTCCAGCTCGGAGCCGACCAGCATCAGGGCCGCCGGCTCGACCTGGGCGATCACGTCCAAAGGCCGGTAGCGCAGGAGGCCTGCGGCCGACGATAGGTGGAAGGCGGCCCCGACCTTCGCGTCGGTCGGCCCGCGGGACGGCTCGTGCTTGCGCTCCGGCGTCGCCACCATGATCTCGTTGCGCGGATCGACCATCTCGTCCCGGTTCTCGAGCACGCTCGACCGGCGGTTGCGGTCCAGCCGCTCGAGGAAGTCGATCCATTCGTGCTCCGGCCGCATCCGGCGCAGCCAGTCGGTCCCGTCCGCGATCACGGTCTGAGCCACGCCTGCCAGCACGCGATCGTCGCGCGCGGCGGTGTAGATGACGTGGCCGCCGCCGGTCCCGCCCATGCCGTACAGGCCCACGCCCCGGCGGTCGACGTCGTCCCGCGTCAGGACGTAGGTGATCGCGTTCGCGATGTCTTCGAGCTGCGCCTCGGGGCGGATCCAGCCCGGCTCGCCCTCGCTGGCGCCGAAGCCGCGGTAGTCGATCATCAGGATGGCGAAGCCGGCGTCGGTGAAGGCCTGGTGGTACTGCTCGCTGACCGAGACCTCGGTCGAGCCGCAGGACAGGCCGAGCCAGCCGGGGCCCTGGACGATGGCGGGCACCGGGCGCTCCGCGGCGTCGGGGAGGTGGAGCACGCCGCTGACCCGCAGACCCTCGCTGTAGAAGGAGACCGTCTCGGTTCTCATGAGGTCGAAGGCGTCCTGCGAACGCTCACGCCAGCGTCCCGCCCATGACGTCGTCCCGGAACGTGCGCATCTGGTCGAACCAGTCCGGATACCGGAATCGGAAATCGAGGATCAGCAGGTCGCTGCCGAGCTCCCGGTATCGCTCCACCTGCGTCCGGACGCCGGCCGGCGTGTCCGCGAGGAGGAACCCCTCCAGGTCGGCGGCGGACTGGAAGGAGCCCGACGCCGGCTTGACCATGAAGCGCTGCTTGTTGGCGTGGGCGAGCAGGCCGTCGACGTTGACCTTGCTGAGCGCCTCGGCGCGGGAGTCGGCCATGCTCACCACCGGCACGGCCCCGCGCAGCACCATGTCGCGGCCGCGCTCCTTGCAGGCATTGGCCAGCTGCTCGACGCGCACCTGCCAGGTCCGGAAATCGATCCGGCCCGGCAGCCAGCCCTCACAGAACTCGGCGGCGAGCCGGGTCGAGGCCGGCGTGAGGCCGCCCCACCAGACCGGCACCGGAGCGCGCGGCGTCGGCTTGAGCGTCTTGCCGTGGATGCTGTAGCGTGAGTCGTCGAAGTCGACCGGGGTGCCCTGCCAGAACTGCCGGGCGATCTGGACGTGCGTGCGCATCAGCTCGACGCGGTTCGCGTCTCCCAGGCCGACCGCTTCGAACTCCTTCTGGTCGTTGCCGGCCCCGATCCCCATCTCCAGGGAGCGTCCCGGGAGCATGAAGTCGAGCGAGGCCATGCACTGCGCCAGGTGAATGGGGTGGCGAAAGGGGATGACCGTGGCCGTTCCCAGGCCGATCCGCGAGGTGGCGCCCCCGAGGTAGGCGAGCGTGACGAAGGGTTCGACGAAAGTGGGATCCGGGTCCTCCATTCCGTGGGGCTCGAACAGGAGATGATCGCGGACCCACAGGGAATCGAAGCCGAGGCGCTCAGCCTCGCGGGCCCCCGCGAGCAGGGTTTCGTGGGAAGCCGCGGAGCCGAAGTGTGGCAGCAACAGACCGAATCGCATCAGATGTCAACCTCCTGAGTCAGACGCCATTACCGGTTTGCATTGCGAGCGGGGCGCCAGGCGTCGAAGCGCCGATCGATGCGGGTGAGGACCTCGTTGACGGCGATGCCGAAGACGGCGAGGAGCACGATGCCGAACATGACGTTCGCCGTCTCCAGGAACTGGCCCGAGACCGCGATCATGAAGCCGATGCCTTGCGTCGACGAGACGAACTCGGCGACGATCACCGCCACGATGGCGCGCGAGGCGCCCTGGCGCAGGCCGGTGATGATGTAGGGGACGCTGCCGGGCAGGGTCACGGTGCGCATGACCAGCAGCCGCGAGGCGTTGAAGCTGTGCGCGACCGTCAGGAACTTGGCCTCCGAGGCTTCGACGCCGGCCAGCGTGTTGATCGCGATGTAGAAGACGGCGGTGATGAAGACCAGCACGATCTTGAACCCGAGGCCGATGCCGAACCAGAGGATCAGGATCGGGACGAAGGCCAGGTCCGGGGCGACGTAGGAGATGTTCAGCCAGGGCGTCACGAGGTAGCGAAACCGCAGCGAGATGCCGCCCAGCAGCCCGAGCGCGATCCCGGCCACGCTGGCCAGGGTGAAGCCGGCGACCCAGACGATCAGGGTGGCGCCGATCGCCGGGAAGATGGTCCCGCTGGTGAAGGCGTCCAGCCCGGCCGCGGCCACCGCCGAGGGACGGCTGATCAGCACCGACTTCACCAGGCCGAGGCGGACGGCGGCCTCCCACACGATCAGCACGCCCGCCACCCCGGCCATTCCCAGCAGCGCGCGCTCGTTGACGAGGCGCCCGAGCCGGCTCGGCCGGACCTCGGCCGCGGGCTTCGGGCTCATCCCGCGTCGCCCTCGCCGAGCGCCGCGGTCTCCTGGCGCATCGACCGTTTGACCTCGGTTTCCAGGGTCGCCCAGATCCGTTCCTCGTAGGCGGCGAAGGCGGGGGTGCGCTTGATGTGCAGAGAGCGCGGCCGGTCCAGGTCGACAGCGATGTCATCGACGATCCGGCCGGGTCGTGCGCTCATCACGACCACCCGGTCGCTGAGGTAGATGGCCTCGTCGATCTGGTGGGTGATGAACAGGACCGTCTTGCGCGTCTGGGCCCAGATGTCGAGCAGCTCACCCTGCATCAGCTCGCGGGTCTGGGCGTCGAGCGCCGCGAAGGGCTCGTCCATCAGCAGCACGGCCGGGTCGACCGCGATGGCCCGGGCCAGGTTGGCCCGCTGCTGCATGCCGATCGACAGCTCGTGCGGGTAGCGGTCCTCGAAGCCGGAAAGCCCGACCAGCTTGACCAGCTCGCGGGCCCGCCGGTCCGCCTCGGCGCGCGGGACGCCCCGGCATTCCAGGCCGTAGCCGCAGTTGCGCAGCAGCGTGAACCAGGGCAGGAGGGACGCCTCCTGGAAGGCGATCGCGCGATCCGGTCCCGGACCCGTGATCGGAGCGCCGCCCAGCGTCACCTGTCCGGTGGAGGGCGTGACCAGCCCGTCGACGATCATCAGCAGGGTGCTCTTGCCGCAGCCGCTCGGGCCGACCACGCTGACGAACTGGCCGTCCGGGATGTCCAGCGAGATGCGATCCAGGGCGAGGACGGGCTGCCGCCCGCGCTGGCCGGCATAGCTCATGCTGACCTCCTGCAGGCGCAGCGCTCGCGTTCCGGGCTGCCGATCGATCCGTGGGTTGGGCATGCTGCTCACAGGTCGCTCATCCGGGCCGTCGTCGGCACGACCAGCGCGGCGCGACGGGCTCTGGTCGGCGTCACGCGGCGCCAGGCGAGGGCGCGGTTCTGCACGGCGTCGACCAGGCGGAATCCGAGCATCGCCAGGACGGTGATGGTAAGGGCACCGAAGAACAGCTTGCTGGTCTGCGCGTTGATCCCGGCCTGGAAGATCCGGGAGGCGAGCCCGCTCTGCGAGGCGTAGAACTCGCCCACCACGACGCCGGACACGGACCGTCCGACCGCGATCCGGGCGGCGACGAAGACGAAGGAGAGGAGGCCCGGGATGATGATGCTCCGCAGCAGGACGCGGCGGCGCGCCCCGAAGCTGCGCGCCACCCGGAGCAGGCGCGGGTCGAGCGTGCGGACGCCGACATAGAGGTTGACGACCACCGGCACCATGGCGCTGATGAAGACGATGGCGAACTTCGATTCGATCCCGAGCCCGAACCAGAGCACGACCAGCGGCATCAGCGCCAGCGTCGGCGTGGAGTTGAGCCCGTGCAGCCAGGGCTCGAGCACGTACCCGGTGCGCCGGTTCCAGCCGATCAGGAACCCCAGGGGAATCCCGACCAGCATCGCCAGGCAGTAGCCGACCACGAATTCGAGGGTGCTGATCCCGAGGTCGGACCAGAAGCTCGCCTCCTGCACCTCGCGGAGGCCGGTCGCCACGATGGCGGACGGCGAGCTGAAGAAATACTGGCTGATCAGGTGCAGGTCGGCGGCGACCTCCCAGAAGATGAGCACGGCGACGATGCTGCTGGCCGACCAGAGGGCAACCCGGCGATCGCTGACGATCGCTTTCAGGGACGTGCCGGTCGGGACAGTTCGTTTCAATTCAGTTCCTGGTGGGCCGTCTGCCCGCGGAGCGGGAGGGCCGCCCGTGGCGGCCATCCCCGCAGATCCGCGTGCTGCAATCGACGCCTAGCTGGTCGGGATGCCGAGCTTGGTATACCAGCCCAGCGACTTGAGCTGATCGGTGAACTTGGTCGTGAAGACCGACTTCGGATCGACGCTGGCGAGCGCCGCGTCCGTCTTGACGTAGAGCTGCTTGGCCGCGGTCCAGTCGGCGAGCAGCGGGATCCCGTTGACCGGGTGCCAGCCCGCCTGGTCCGAGACCACGAGCGCCTGGGTCTTCGTCCGGTCGGCGCCCTCGTACTTGACGGCCGCGTCGACGGCCGCCTGGATGTCGGTCAGGAAGATGTGGTTGCCCTCGATCATGGCGGCCGTGACGGCCAGGGTGGTGTTGGGGTTCTTCTGGGCGAACGACTTCTGGGTGACGACGTTCAGGATCGGCAGGCCGGTCGAGAGGCTGCCCAGGGAGAGCAGCGCGTTGAACCCGAGCGCGGTCATGTCGTTGATGGCGGAGCCGTCATTCAAGGATGCGCCCACGCTGCCGGCGGCGAGCGCGGCCCGGCGCTGCCCATCGTTGCCGATCGGCGTGATCGTGACCTGGTCCGTGGTCAGCCCCAGCGCCTTGATCGCGATCAGGGCCTCGCCGTAGGTCTCGGAGCCGAAGCTGCTGATGGCGATCCCCTTCCCCTTCAGGTCCGACGCGCTCGTGATGTTGTGGGCGGAATAGAGGATGTCGCCGAGGTTGTCCTTGTTGCACGCGACCACGAGCAGCGGCACGTCGGTGACCTGCGAGGCGATCGGTCCGACGCCGGCGGTGTCGAGGCCGAAGTCGACCTGGCCGGCGGCCAGCGCCTGGGCCAGCGGTCCGTCACCGGTGAACTTGTGGACGTCGACCGTGATCCCGTACTTGCTGAACAGGTTCTGCGTGTAGGCGACCTCGAAGTCATGGGCGGTGGTCGTCTCGATCACGCCCACGCGCACGCTCGAGACCTCAGGTGCGGGCAGGCCCGCGGCGGAGGTGCCCTGCGCCGTCGGGCTGGTCGTGGCGCTCGGATTCCCGCAGGCGGTGAATAACACGGTCGCGGCGGCGAAGGCGGCGAGCGCTGGAGTGCGAAGGGACGGCCGTCGCATGGTTTGTCCTCCTCTTCCCGAACGTGACTGGCGAAGTCGAGCTCCCCATGCTCCCCAGCGCGAGACAAAAAACGCCAACTGAGTGAGCGCTCGTTCAATGAGGTAGTATAGGTAGCGCTCAGGGGCCTGTCAATCGAGAGAGGGAGGGGCTGGTGGACTTCGATCTGGTGCTGAGGGGTGGCACCGTGGTGACACCCGAGGCCGTGACGCCGGCCGACCTGGGCGTGGTGGCGGGCCGGATCGCCGCGATCGCGACCCCTGGCTCCCTGCCGCAGGGTCGCGAGGACCTGAGCATCACGGGCAAGACCGTGATCCCGGGCGGGATCGACACCCACACCCACCTGCGCGAGCCGGGCTACACGAAGAAGGAAGACATCACGACCGGCACCCGCGCGGCCGCGGCCGGCGGCTACACGGTCGTGGTCGGCATGCCCAATGTCGATCCTCCGACGACCACCCTCGACCTGTACGAGGAGATCCTGGCGATGTACCGGGCGAAGTCGCTGGTCGACTACAACCACAACCCGTCGCCGATGCACCTGGACCAGGTGCAGTCGCTCGCCGATCGGGGCGCGCTCGGCTTCAAGGTCTACATGCTGCGAGACGCCGGCACCAACGCGCCCTACCCGCACATGCCGGCGCTCTGCGTCACCAACCACGGCCGCCTGCTCGAGATCGCGGAGGCGGTCGAGAAGACCGGGCGCCCGCTGATGGTGCATGCGCAGGACCAGGAGATCGGCGAGCTGCTCGAGCAGCGCGCCTGGCAAGCGGGGGACCGGGGCCCGCTCGCCTTTGCCCGGACCTGGCAGCAGTACGATGGGATCGTCTGGGATTCGGCGATCGCCTTCCTGCTGCGACTCCAGGAGGTGACCGGCGTGCGCATGCACATGCTCCACATCCGCGGCCGCCGTGCCGTCGAGCTGATGCGACCCGCCAAGCAGCGCACCGACCGCGTGACCGCGGAGACGAATCCGCACCTCGTCCTGCTCAACGACGAGTGGGCGAACATCGAGCGGCTGGGACCCTACGCGCTCAACTACTGGAATGGTCCCGACACCACCGGCATCCTGTGGGACGCGCTCCGCGACGGCACGATCGACGTGATCGGCACCGACCACGCGCCCCACACGCGGGAGGAGAAGGAGATCGGCTGGACCGACATGTGGCAGGCGGCCGCCGGGACGCCCAAGATCCAGGAGACGCTCAGCCTGTTCCTGACCGAGGTCCACAAGGGCCGGCTCCCCCTGCGCCGCCTGGTGGAGCTGTTCTCGACCCGGCCGGCCCAGATCTTCGGCCTCTACCCGAAGAAGGGCGCGATCGTGCCCGGCGCCGACGCGGACCTGGTGGTCGTCGACCTGAACGCCGAAGGCGTCATCCGCAACGAGGACATGCTGAGCAAGTGCGGCTGGTCGTCCTGGGCCGGCCAGGCGGTGACCGGCCTGCCCATCCACACGCTGGTGCGCGGGACCTTCGTCATGCGCGACCGGGTCGTCGTGGGATCGCCGGGCTTCGGGCAGCTGGCCCGCCCCCAATGACCGGCGACGGACGCTCCGCGCACAAGACGGACGAGCGCCTGCACGAATCCGCGGTGCAGCTGTTTGCCCTGCGCGGCTACAGCGGGACCACCACCCGGCAGATCGCGGCCGCCGCGGGCGTCACCGTGGGCAGCATCTATAACCATGTCGCGTCGAAGCAGGACCTGCTCTTCGACGTCATGCGCCGGACCCACCAGGAAGCGCTGGCCCGGCTGGACGCCGCGCTCATCCGGGCCAGGGACCCGGTCTCCGCGCTGCGAGCCGCGGTGCGCAGCCACGCACTCTTCCACGCGGAGCAGGGCGCCCTGGTCGCCGTCACCTACCAGGAGATGGGGGCGCTCGACCCGCGCCACCGGAAGGCGATCATCGCGCTGCGCGACCAGTACGGACAGAAATTCAAGGACATCGTCCGGCGCGGGATCAAGGACGGCCTCTTCCACGTCGACGAGCCCGAGCTGGCGGTGCTCGCCATCCTGAGCATGGGGATCCAGATCTACACCTGGTTCAGGCCGGGCGGCCGGGACTCCGCCTCCAAGGTCGCGGACACCTACGGGGCCTTCGCCCTGAGCCTGGTCGGCTACGCGGGCGATGCCCCGGCGCGCCCACGCCGGTCTGGTGCACCGCTCGCCAGGGGGCGCCATGGCTGAGGCTCAAACGGCGGTGACCGGCGCCGATACGCTCGCAGTGCAGCAGGCGTCGATCGTCATCGACACCGTCAACCGCTCGGTGATCGGCGCCGGCTTCCTGCACGACGTCCGCGCCGGCGGCGTCACCGTGCTCGGCCGCACCATCCTGGAGAGCAAGCCGGACGTCTTCTCGCCCTTCGGATTCCCCGAGACGCTGCGCGGCATCGTCGAGCTCGTCGAGCTGGTCGAGGCGCATCCGGCCCAGCTCATGCTGGTGAGGTCCGCGGCCGACATCCGGCGGGCCAAGGCGTCCGGTCGCACCGGCCTGTACGTGTACTTCCAGAGCCCGGAGCCGATCGATCGGCAGATGTGGCGCCTGCGGCTCTTCTACGAGCTCGGACTTCGGGTCCTGCAGCTGACCTACAACGAGCGCTGCCTGGTCGGCGACGGCTGCGGCGAACCGAGCGACGCGGGCTTGAGCGACTTCGGCCGGCAGATGGTCAAGGAATGCAACGCGCTGGGCATCGCCGTCGACGTGTCGCACTCCGGCGACCGGACCACGCTGGAGGCGATCGAGGCGTCGAGCGCGCCGGTGCTGATCACGCACGGCATGGCCCGTGCGCTCTGCGACAACCGGCGTTGCAAGACGGATGAGGCGGTCAAAGCCTGCGCCCAGAAAGGCGGCGTGATCGGCGTCCAGGCGATGGGGCCGTTCATCAGCCGCAAGCCGAACCCCACGCTCGACGACCTGCTCGACCACGTGGACTACTTCGCCCAGCTGGTCGGTCCCGATCACATCGGCCTCGGCCTCGACCTGACCACCGGGCACGAACGCGACGACTTCGGCAAGCTCGCCTACAAGCCCGAGATCTACGACGGGCTCTGGAAGGACGGCGTCATGCAGCAGGTGCCGGGCATCCGCACCCTCGCCGACGTGCCCAACATCACGAGCGGGCTCCTGCGGCGCGGCTACAGCCCGGCGGACGTCTCGAAGATCCTGGGCGGGAACTTCCTGCGCGTCCTCGAGACCATCTGGCGCGCCTGACCCTCAGCCCAGCAGCGCGATCCCCTCGTCGATGAAGCGGAGGATCGTGTCCGTCCGCTGCTCGTAGCTCGGATCGGGCCGCTTGCCGCGGCGGTGCAGCATCAGGTTGTAGCCGAAGATGGCGGCGTATTTGTAGTAGGTCAGCGCGAGCGCCCAGGGGAAGGCGTCGCCTGAGCCGGCCAGGTCGCGGACGTCCTCGATGAGGACGTCCCATCCACCGACCCGGCCCGGGTGTGCGTCGTCCCCGCCCTGGGCGCGCGCCACCACCGCCAGGCAGGCCGGATCGAGCACCGGCTGGCCAATCTGCGCGATCTCCCAGTCGAGCACCGCCACCACGCGGCCGTCCCGGAACAGCATGTTCCCGAAGTGGTAGTCGCCGTGCATCATCACCGGGGCCTGCTCAGCCGGCATGCGTTCGGCCAGCCGCGCGCGCAGCCGCGGCGCGCGTCCGGTCAGCTCCTCGGGCGCCCGCTCCATCAGCCAGGCCCACCGGGCGAGCTCGCCCGTGAGCGGCATCGCGGCCTCGTCGCCGATGCCGGTCTGTGCGATCGGGACCGCCTGCAGTCGGCGCAGGACCTCGATCGCGGACCGGACGCACTGGATCGGCGCGATGCCCGCGGCGAGCGTCTCCTCGATCCGCTTCCCGTCGACCGCCTCCATCAGCATGAAGGGGCGAGCGGCCACCACCGGCTCGGAGGACGCCGAGAGGATGGCGGGCACGGGCACCCCCTGCGCGTGCAGCGCGGCCATCAGTCGCGCCTGGCGCGGGATGTCGGCCGGGCCGGCGATCCGTACGTTGGGCGGCGGCAGGCGCAGCACGGCCCGCCGTCCGTCGAGCTCGATCCAGTAGGTGAAGCCGGAATGCCCTTCCGGGATGGCGCGCACGTCGCGCACCGGCTCGTGGATCTG
>DASQGL010000154.1:0-3826 GCA_035632635.1 Candidatus Limnocylindrales bacterium | reverse complement strand
CCGGTGGACCTGGCGGACGACCGCCGCGGGCCCGACGCCGTCGTTCACCCGCATGACCGGCACCGCCCCGTGGCCCGGGTGCGCGATCACCGCGAGGCCGCACAGGACGATGAGATCCGGATCGGGCGCCCCGGTCACGAGTGCCTCGAGGAACGAGCGCGCCACGCGCACCTCGTAGCCGCCCGCACCGAGCTCGGCCGCGTAGGCCTCGGTCGCGGCCGGATCTTCGCCGATGACCAGCACCCGTGCGTTCTTCGATTCGCCGTTCATGTGGGTTTCATCATGCCTGCCCTCCCTGCCGGTTCTGTAGTCCGTTCGGCCCACCGTGCCCGTCTGGATGGCGGTCCCGCGCGGGGCGCCTATCGCCTGACTTGATAGCCCCGCTGTCATCCTCGGATTCCCGCGCGAGGGCCCGGCGCGCAGCGGCGCTAAGCTTCGGGGGATGGCGATGCACGGCGGCGGCCCGCCGATGTTCTACATGTGGGGCGGGCGGCGGTCGCGAAAGCCGGAGACCGGACCGGCCAACAGCGGCCTCACGGGCGACTCCGCGATCGAAGGTCCGCCGCCCGGTGAGGGGCCGAAGGATCTGCGCGGCCGGTGGAACTCCCTCAAGGAGTCGGTCCAGGGGACGAGCGCCGCCCTGCCGCACGTGATCCGGCTGGTCTGGGACGCCAGCCCGGGCGTCACCCTCGGCCTCTTCATCGTCACGGTGGTCGCCGGGCTCATCCCGGCTGCCTCCGCCTACACCTCGAAACTGCTGATCAACGCGGTCGTGGCCGGCATCGCCGCCCACCGGTTTCATCAGCCCGACCGCCTCCAGCTCAGTCTCGGTCCCTGGCACAGTCCGCTCTTCACGACCATCGGGGCGATCGTCTTCCTGGCGATCGTGCAGCTGTTCATCTTCGCCCTGATCGCGCTGCTCGGCACCGTGCGCAACATCACCCAGCAGCTGCTCCAGAACGCGGTCTCGGTGCGCATCCAGCTCATGGTGATGGAGAAGGCGGCGGGGCTGGACCTCGCCTTCTACGAAGACCCGGCCTCCTACGACCTGCTGCGCCGGGCGCAGACGGACTCGATCAACCGCCCGGTGCTCATGATCTCGACCGCGTTCGGCCTGCTGCAGACCACGCTCACGTTCGTCTCGATGATCGCAGTGCTGCTCGGAGCCAGCCCGCTGCTCGCGCTCCTCGCCCTCCTCTCGCCGATCCCGGCCTTCATCGCGGACACCCGCTATGGCTGGCGGGGCTACAACATCGCGCGCTGGGGATCGCGGCTGCTCCGCCGCATGAACTACCTGGTCACGCTGGTCACGACCGACAGCTTCGCCAAGGAGGTCAAGCTCTTCGGGCTCGGCGACTACTTCATCGGCCGCTACCGGATGATCGCGGATGCCTTTTACGGGAGCCAGCGGCGCCAGGTCGTGATGCGCTACCTGGCCGGCTTCGCCTGGGGCAACCTGAGCACCGTCGCGACCTCCCTGACCTATCTGTATGTGGCGGTCCAGGCCGTCGCGGGCCGGCTGACGCTGGGCGACCTGACCCTGTACACGACCGCCGCCCAGGCGGTGCAGAACTCGATCCAGGGCATTCTGGGTGGGTTCACCGGCATGTACGAGCACAACCTCTATCTGAGCAACCTGTTCGAGCTGATGGAGAAGCAGCCCGGGATTCCGGCGCCCGTCAACCCGGTCCCGGTGCCGCAGCCGCTGCGCGGCGAGATCCGGTTCGAGCACGTGACCTTCGCCTACCCGGGGGCATCGGCGCCGGCGCTCATCGACCTGAGCTTCACCGCCTCGCCCGGAGAGACGCTCGCGATCGTGGGCCGCAACGGCGCCGGCAAGACCACCCTGTTCAAGCTGATCTGCCGGCTCTACGACCCGTCCGAGGGCCGGATCCTGGTCGACGGGGTCGACATCCGTGATTACGATCCCGCCGCGCTGCGGGCGCAGATCGGGGCCATGTTCCAGGATTACGTAACCTACCAGGCGACGGCGGCCGAGAACATCGGGCTCGGCTCGCTGCCCGCCATCACCGACCGGCAGGCGATCGTCACCGCGAGCCGGCGGGCCGGCTCCGACGACCTGATCGCGACCCTCCCGCAGGGGTACGACACGGCGCTCGGCAAGTGGTTCGACGCGGGCGTGAACCTATCCGGCGGCGAATGGCAGAAGGTCGCGCTGGCCCGGGCCTTCATGCGGGAGGCCCGCATCCTGCTGCTCGACGAGCCCACCTCGGCACTGGACGCGCAGGCGGAGTACGACCTGTTCGAGCGCCTGCGCTCGCTCACCCGCGGGCGGACCGCCGTCTACATCTCGCACCGCTTCTCCACCGTGCGCCGCGCCGATCGCATCCTGTTCCTCGAGCACGGCCGGCTGGTCGAGGAGGGCACCCACGCGGAGCTGATGCAGCTCAACGGCCGCTACGCGCGCCTGTTCCGCCTGCAGGCGGCCGCCTACACGGGCGAGGAGATCCTTCCCGAGATCGACCTCGACGTCTCGACGGCATCGGGGTAACCCGGCCGCGTGTGGTCAATCCTGATGACAGGCCGACGCGCGCGTTGCCGGCGGGACGGCCCGCATGATACGTAGAGAAGGGCATGGAGAAGCGCGTCCCGTGGAGCAGCCGGGAACCCGCCTCACCGCCGGTCCCCTGGGCGCCCCGCTGGTGGGCGGTATTAGGGGTCGGGCTCGCGCTCTGGATCGCCTCGGTGGTGGTCGCCAGCCTGACCGGCAACATCAACCTGATCCCGGCGATCGTGATGCTGGGCAGCTTCGTCGTGCCGGTGACCGGGGTCGTCTGGTACCTCGACCATGACCCCAGCCCGGCGTTCGGGCCGCAGCTCATCGCCTACAGCTTCATCGTCGGTGGCGTGCTGGGCATCCTGGCCGCCTCGGTGCTCGAGTACTGGCTGCTGACGCTCGGCATCCTCGGCACCGTGGGGGTCGGCCTGATCGAGGAGTTCGTCAAGGCCCTCGCGCTGGTCATGATGGCCTGGCGGCTGGCGTCGTTCCATCCGCGGGACGGCATCGTGCTCGGCGCCACGGTCGGCTTCGGTTTCGCGGCGCTGGAGAGCAGCGGCTATGCCATGCGCGCCATGATCATCGACATCGGCGGAGTGGGCGTGATCTTCTCGCTCAGCTCGCTCGTCTTCACCGAGCTCTTCCGCGGGTTGCTCTCGCCCTTCGGCCATGGGTTGTGGACCGCCATCCTGGGGGGCGTCCTCTTCGGCGAAGCCCGGGGCGGGCGCCTGCGCATCACGCGCGCCGTGGCCGCCACCTTCCTCGGCGTGGCGCTGCTGCACGCCGCCTGGGACACGATGCCCGCCGTGATGGTGGCCTCCGGCGGCTGGGGCATCATCGGATACGTGGCCGTCTCCGTGATCGGCCTCGCCTGGCTGATCCGCCTCTGGCGGCGGTCGCGGAGCATGCCGGCCCGGCAGAAGGCGTATGGTGGGTGATGAGAAGGCCTGCCATGCCTTCAGACACCTAGAGGAGGTGGCTGCGATGGCGAAGTATGCTGCGATTGGCGGTTACACAGCGGAGGCCTGGGCAAAGATGATCGATAACCCGGGCGACCGGGTAGCCGCGGTCCGGAAGGCCGCTGAGGCCGTGGGCGGGAAGCTCGAGTCCTTCTACTGGAGCTTCGGTGACGACGATTACATCGCGATCTTCGACGCCCCCGACGACGCCACCGCGGGGGCCTTCGCCGTGGCGGTCGGGAGCACCGGGTCCCTGCGCAACCTGCGCACGATCAAGCTGATCACGCCCGACGAGGGCAAGAAGCTGCTCGAGAAGGCCAAGGTCGCGAAGGCGGCCTACGCACCGCCC
>DASQGL010000153.1:0-1806 GCA_035632635.1 Candidatus Limnocylindrales bacterium | reverse complement strand
CGGTCGACGATAGGGCGCTGCCCCTTGCCGCGCTCGTGGCGGAGGACATCGACAAGGACGTGACCGAGCTAGTCCGCCGCCGCTACCAGAACCGCAAGGACATCACGCTGGCGCGAGACCGGACCGTGCGCCAGACCTGGTCCGGCCGCAGCGAGGTCGCCTGGGAGAGGAGCTGGGCGGCTCTCAAGAGCCAGGGCTACCTGATCAGGATCGCGGTCCGGGTCGGCACCGACGAACCTGACACCGTGCAGCTGCTGATCGGCAACACGGTCGTGTTCAAAGAGATCCCCGACTGGATCAGCCGCCGCCGCGAGGGGGAGCCGCCCGACCACGCCGATCGCGCGCGCTTCGGGAAGAAGCTGTTCGCGGCCATCCTCGAGCACGTCGACGAGCCGCAACCGGTGCCTTCCGCCGTTCCGACCAGCGGGCATGAGATCGAACCGCCGCCCCCGCCGGAGATCAACCGCACGCTCATCGAAGGAATGGTGCTTCGGCTCGCCGGCGCGACGACGCGCATCACGGGCTTTGAGGTCGCCGAGCAGCTAGCCCTGCCGTTCGTGGTCGTCGAGCCGATCCTGAAAGCGCTGACGGGAACCAACTTGCTGGACGCGCTGGGCCTTGCTCCGGAACAGGGTCCGTGGCTGGGCCGGCCGCTGCCCGAGCGTATGGCGTACTCGCTGACCAAGCAGGGCCGCGCGCGAAGCGACCAGATCGCCGATGCGAGCACACGCTACGCCGGCCCAGCGCCCGTCTCGATGCAGGAGTACAGGGCCGTCCTCGCCGAAGCCGCCAAGCCGGGGACTCTCGACCTGGTCAAGGTCAACCTGGCGCTGAGCGGAATCGAGCTTGCACCCGGAGTCACCGAGGCGGTGCGCGCGGCCGTCAACTCCCGCTCCTCGATCTTCATCTACGGCGCCCCGGGCAACGGGAAGACGACGCTTGCGCGACGCATCCCCAGCCTTTTGGGCGGCCCGATCGTGATCCCGGTCGCGCTGGACATCGGTGGCGGCGAGGTGATGACAATTTTCGACGGGGCGATCCACCGTCTGGAGGCGAGGCAGCCCGTCGACAGGAGATGGCGGCGCGTGGCGCGGCCGCTGGTGCAGGTCGGCGGTGAGTTTCAGCTCGAGATGTTCGACCCGACCTGGGAGGACGGCAGCCGCACCTACGCGGCCCCGCTGCAGGTCAAAGCCAACGGAGGCGTGCTCCTCATCGACGACCTCGGCCGCCAGCGCGTGTCGCCCAAACAGATCCTCGACCGTCTGCTCGTGCCGCTGGAGCAGGACACCGACTACATGAACCTGGCCTCGAGCGGCCGCAAGGTCGAGATCCCGTTCCGCGCCCAGGTCGCGCTGTCCACCAACCTGAAGCCGGCCGAATTGCTCGACGAGGCCTACCTCCGCCGGCTCGCGTACAAGGTCTGGATGCCCGATCCGACGTGGGAGATGTGGTGCCGCATCTTCGAGCGCGAGCGGGAGCGCCTGACCATACCTCCCGAGCCCAACGCGCTCGAGATGATCTCGAGTCTTTACAGCGGCCGGCCGCTGCGGGGCAACCATCCGCGCGACCTGCTCGAGCGCCTGGTCGACGTCTCGTCGGCTCGTGGGGTGCGTCCGCAGCTGACGCCGGAGCTGGTCGAGGCCGCCTGGCACACTCTGTTCATCACCAGCTAGCGCCGGGCGCCGCCAGGGCGCTGGGTATACTTCATCGTCTCCCGCACGCGGCGGTGGCGGAATGGCAGACGCGCTAGTTTCAGGAGCTAGTGTCCGCAAGGACGTGGAGGTTCAACTCCTCTCCGCCGCACCA
>DASQGL010000152.1:0-39496 GCA_035632635.1 Candidatus Limnocylindrales bacterium | reverse complement strand
GGCGGTGCTGGTTGGGATGACGCCGCTGGGTGTCCGAGCATCCTTCGACGGCTTCGACCTGGTCGACCGCAGCCTGAGAATCCTGGGCTCGAATTACGGCTTTACCGTCGGCCCGATCGATTTCCCGCGATACGCGGGCCTCTACCTGGCAGGAAAGCTGCCGATCGACCGGCTGGTCGAGCGCCGGATCGGGCTGCGTGACGTGGAACCGGCCTTCGAGGCGATGCGCCATGGGGAGGGAGCCCGGCGAGTGGTTGTCTTCCGCTGAGGCGGCCCGTTGGGAAGATTATGGTGGTAGAGATGGGGGCCGGGGGAAGGGCGAAGCTGAATGGATCCACCAGGGAACGGATCCTTTTCGAAGCGTCCTTTCTGTTTGCCAGGCGGGGCTTTCACGCGACCACGACCCGCGAGATTGCCGAGGCCGTCGGGATCCGGCAGCCGTCGCTCTTTCACCACTTCGAATCCAAAGGGTCCATTGCCGAGGCGCTTCTGCAGTGGGACCTGGGTCACATCCTGCCCTATGCCCAGGCCCTGGCTTCGAAGGAAGGATCGGCGGCGGTCCGGCTGTATAGCTACCTCATCCACGATCTCAAGCACCTGACCCTGGCGCCTTACAACCTGAACGGGATCTACGCCGAGGACGTGATGGGCGATCCGGCGTTTTCGCGCTGGGCGAAGCGGCGCGTGGAGCTGCACAGCGTCGTCGAGCGCATCGTGCGACAGGGGATGGAGGCTGGCGAGCTTGTGAACATGCGTCCCGACGTCGTCCGGGAGGCGATCGCCGGCATCGTGACCCAAACCCTCCGCCTCTACAGCGGTCGCCGCCAGACAGCCGACCTGGGCGACCAGATTGCCGGCCTCGTCCTGCGTGGTTTGCTGCCCGATCCCTCGAAGCTGGATGCGGTTCGCCACGCCGCCTACGCGAGTCTTGACCAGGCTGTAAGCCCGGTCAGATGAGCGCCAGGGTGACGTCGATATTGGAGATCGGCCCAAAGCCGGTCGGCCGTCGGGTGAGCGCTGCTACGTCCGATGCCGTCCCGGCGGCACGGCGACTCGTGTGGATTCCCCTAGGGGAGGGATGAGTCAGCCGGGGTCTGGAGCGGAGCGGTCGCCGCCAGCCCGACCGGGACCCGGCCCGGCCCGCGCGGCCGCGTCTGCCCTGCTCGCTCAGGCGGCGGCTGCCGACCGGGCGAGCCTAATGAGCCTGCTCGGCACGAGCCTGGAGGGGCTGACCAGCGAGGAAGCTGCCCGGCGTCGGGAGCGGTACGGCCCGAACGCGATCAGCCTGGAGTCCCGGTCAATCGGGGCGATCGTCCGGGGGCAAATCTCCGGCATCAACATCCTGCTGGGGCTGGCTGGAGTCCTGACGCTCGCCACCGGGGACGTGATCGACGGCGTGATCATCCTCGTGCTGATCGTCGTCAACGTGGGGTTGAGCATCTTTCAGGAGTACCGGGCGGAGCGGGCGCTCGGGGCGCTCCGCGCCCTGCTCCCATTTCGCACCCGCGTCTGGCGCGACGGAGCGCCAACCGTGCTGCCATCCACGGAGCTCGTCCCGGGCGACCTCATTGCGCTCGAGACCGGAGATCTCGTCCCGGCCGACTGCCGGGTTCTCGAGGCCGATGCCCTGATGGTGAACCAGGCGACGCTGACCGGCGAGTCGGAGCCGGCTGCGAAAGACCCGGCCCCGGTAGCCGCGACCCATCCCAGCGAGTGGACCAGCCTGCTCCTCGCGGGGACGATGGTGGTGGAAGGACGCGGCCGAGCCGTGGTGATCGCGACTGGAGCCAGCACATTCTTCGGCCAGACCGCCGCGCTGGTCCACGGCGGACGCGCGCCCGGTGACTTCCAGGCCAACCTGGCCCGCTTCGGTGGATTTCTGCTGCGCTTCGGGGTCGTCCTTTCCGCGATCGTCCTGGTAGCCAACGTCCTGCTCGGACGCGGTGTGGTCGTCTCGATCACGCTGGCCCTGGCGCTCGTCCTCGGCATGGTGCCGGAAGCGCTGCCCGCCGTAACGGCGACGGCGCTGGCCCTCGGCGCGGCCAGCCTGGCGCGCAAGCAGGTGCTGGTCAGACGTCTGGCAGCGATCGAAGACCTGAGCGCGGTGGACATCCTCTGCAGCGACAAGACGGGGACGATCACGGAGAACCGGACGGCGGTTGCCGAGATCTGGACACGCATCGATCCCGGGGAGGTCCTCCAGGCCGCGCTGCTCACGACGCCCTACCCGCAACCCGGCGGCAGCATCGTGGACCAGGCGCTGCTGGACGCGGCGAAGGAGCGCGGGCTGCCCCTCGATGCGCTGGCGGGTCTGCATCGCACGACCGTCGTCCCCTTCACCTCCCAGGCGAAGCGAACCAGCGTCCTGGTCGTCCGCAACGGCGACCGCGAGCTGATCTCCAAAGGAATGGCGTCCGTGATTCTGCAGCGATGTACACGAATGCGCACGCCCGAGGGCGACGTCGATCTCGCGCCGCTGCAAGCGGAGGCCGAGGCCGCCGTGGCCCGGTGTCAGCGAGCCGGCGCACGGGTGCTCGCCGTGGCGAGCCGCCCCGTCGCGTCAGGGGAGGCGGCCCCCGTGGACGATCGCCTGGTCCTACTCGGGATTCTCGCCTTCTCCGATCCTGCCCGGCCGGGCGCCGCCGCGGCGCTCAAGCGGGCGGAGGCGCTCGGCGTGACGGTCAAGATCGTGACCGGGGACGCGGTGCCGCGCGCCGCCGCCCTTGCCGAGCAGATCGGCATCCCGCTTGCCCCGGATGCCGTGGTGAGCGCCGACCAGTTGCGAGGGAGTGACATTCACACCGTGGCGGAACGCGCCCGCATCTTCGCGGAAGTCGTGCCCGAGGACAAGTACCGCCTGGTCAAAGCGCTGCAGGCAAATGGCCATCATGTGGCGGTGACCGGCGATGGAGTCAACGACGCCCCCGCCCTGAATACCGCGGACGTCGGCATCGCGGTCGCCAGCGGTTCCGATGCGGCCAAAGGCGCGGCCGACCTGATCCTGCTGCGCGACGATCTGGGGGTGATCATCGACGGCCTGCAGGAAGGCCGCCGCATCTTCACCAGCATCACCCGCTACCTGCTCTACACCATGGTCAGCAACTTCGCCAACGTCCTGATCGTGGCGGTTGCATCGCTCTTCCTGTCCTACCTCCCCCTTCTGCCCGACCAGGTTCTGCTCCTCAACATCCTTGCCGACGTCCCGATGCTCGCCATCGTCACGGACCGGGTGGCCTGGGAGGACCTGGCCACCCCCCGGCGGTGGAGCATTCGAAGCATCCTGGAGCTCTCCCTGTACCTCGGTGTGGTCAACGCGCTCTTCACCTTCGGTCTGCTGAAGCTGGTCGCCGCGCATTCCCCGACCGTCGCCCGCACCGAGTGGTTCCTCTTTCTCGGCTCGACGGCACTCATCATTCTGTTCGTGGTGCGATCCCCGGGCTGGTTCTGGGAGGGCCCCAAACCGAGCTGGACGCTGCTGCTGGCGCTGGGCGCCTGTTTCGCCTTGACCATCGCGCTCATCAACCTGCCGGTGACGCGTGACCTGCTCGGCTTCGCGCCGCTGAGCTGGCAGACCCAGCTCGTCATCGAGGCGTACGGGCTGGCTTACCTGGTGCTCGCCGACGTCATCATGCGCGCCTACCATCGCGTCGTCCCCCTCGCGCACCGCGTACAGTAGAGGCGACGTTGCCGGGCTCCCGGTGGCGCAATAGAGGAATGGGCCTATGAATGCAGGCAGCCGGTCCGTTCTGGCTCCCTCAGATGTCATCCTCTTCACCAGCCTGCCCGGCGCGGCGGTCATCACCTCCGCCGGCGAGGGGTCGGGACGGCTGGAGGACCTGGTGGTCAAGATGGGTGATGGCGCCTATCCGCGCGTGACCGGAGCGAAAGTCCGGGTTGATGACCGGGACGTGTTCGTGGATCTCGAGACGTTCGAGCAACTCGAGGCCGGCGAGCTTCGGCTGAGGAGCCAGACTCTGAGCCAGCAGCCATTCGAGCGCAGAGCTGGCGAGGTGCTCCTCAAGGAGGACATCCTGGGCCGTCACCTGGTGGACGTGGTGGCGGGCCGGATCATCCGGGCCACCGACCTGGCGCTGGCGATGATCGACGCCCGTTGGCACCTCGTCGGGGTGCAGCGCCGGTCGCGCTCAGGGCTGGGGCGGCTCTTTCGCCCGCAGGGGAAACCGCGCCGCGAGGCGGTCCAGATCATCGACTGGAAAGACGTCCAACCGTTCGTGGCGCACGTGCCGACGGCCAAGCTGTTCATGCCCCTGCCAAGACTCAATCGGTTGCATCCAGCCCGGATCGCGGACCTGGTGGAGCGCGCCACGCACGAAGAGGGCGAGGAGATCATGCAGGCGGTCCACGCTGACCAGGAGCTCGCCGCCGACGTCTTCGAGGAGTTGGACACCACCCACCAGCTCGAATTCGTTCGATCGAAATCGAATGAAGACGTGGCCACCCTGCTGGCGCGGATGGAGCCGGATGACGCCGCCGACCTGCTCCTCGAGCTGGAACAGGATCGGCGCATGCAGGTCTTCGATCTGCTGCCGGCTCACCACAAGGACCGACTGCGTTCGCTTCTCATGTACCACCCGACGACGGCCGGCGGGATGATGCACCCTGACCTCATTGCCGTCCCCAAAGGCACGACGGTCGCGACCGCCCTCGATCAGGTCAAGAATCGCCCCAAGGCTCTCCCGCACCTGCGCGCGACCCTCTTTTTGACCGAGCCCGATGGCCGCTTTCTGGGCAGCCTGTTCACAGCCGACCTTCTCAATGCCGATGGCGGTCGCCCCGTCGAATCCCTGGAGAGTCTCCTCACGGTGTCGCTGGAAGTGAGCGCCGACCTGGCCGAGGTCAGCCTGGTCATGGCGGACTTCAACCTGGTGGCCCTGGCGGTGACCGATCCGGAGGGCAAGCTCGTCGGGGCGATCACCGCGGATGACCTGGTCGAGGCGCTGGTCCCGGACGACTGGCGCCGCCGCGAGGAAGCGAGCGCGGGCGAATGACGACCGGGCGGCCGCACCCGCGCCAGCCGGAACGGGAGGAGGCCGCCGAACCACTCGAGAGCGTCGCGGAGAGGCCGCCGGACCGGGGGTCGGCGGTCCTCGACGAAGCCCATATCGGGCGGATCGAGGGCGCCTTCGGGACCATCGAGATGGACGACCGCGCGCCGCGACGGACGTGGCGCCAGCGTCTTGTCACCCTCGCCTGCATCATCGGCCCCGGCCTGATCGTCATGATCGGCGACAACGACGCCGGTGGGGTCTCGACCTACGCCCAGGCGGGCCAGAACTACGGCTATTCCCTCCTGTGGGTCCTCCTGCTGCTCATCCCCGTCTTGATCGTGAACCAGGAGATGGTGGTCCGGCTCGGGGCCGTGACCGGGGTCGGCCACGCCCGGCTGATCATGGAGCGCTTCGGACGTTTCTGGGGATGGTTCTCGGTGGGCGATCTATTCGTCCTGAACTTCCTCACGATCGTCACCGAGTTCATCGGGATGACCCTGGCGGCGGAGTATTTCGGATTGCCCCGCTATCTCGTGATCCCGATCGCGGCCGCCGTGCTGGTCGGGATCACGGTCACCGGAAACTTCCGGCGCTGGGAGCGGGCGATGTTCGTCTTCCTCTTCGCGAGCCTGCTCGTCCTGCCGCTCGTCATCCTGAGTCACCCCAACCCCGGGTCGGCGATTGGAGGGTTCGTCCGGCCGGGCATCAGCGGCGGGCTGTCGTCCGATTCCATCCTGCTGATCATCGCGATCGTCGGCACGACGGTGGCGCCCTGGCAGCTCTTCTTCCAGCAGTCGAACGTCATCGACAAGCGCATCACGCCCCGCTGGATCTCGTACGAGAAGGCCGACACCGTGCTCGGGGCGTTCGTCGTGATCGTCGGGGCCGCCGCGATCATGCTGGCCGCGGCCGCCGCCTTCTCCGGCACCAGCGCGTTCGGCCAGTTCACCGATGCCCTGGGGACGGCTCACGGTCTGGCGGCACGCCTGGGATCGGCGGCGGGGGCGGTGTTCGCCCTCCTGTTGCTCGACGCCTCCATCGTGGGCGCGTCGGCGGTCACCCTTGCCACCTCGTACGCCTTCGGCGACGTGTTCGGCCTGCGTCACTCGCTGCACCGGCGATTCGCCGACGCCAGGGTCTTCTACGGGAGCTACTCGGCCATGGTCATCGTCGCCGCGGCGATCGTGCTCATCCCCAACGCGCCGCTCGGCCTGATCACGACCGCCGTCCAGGCCCTGGCCGGGATCCTGTTGCCGAGCGCGACGGTGTTCCTGGTTCTGCTCTGCAACGACCGGGAGGTGCTCGGGCCCTGGATGAACCGGCCCTGGCTGAACGTCGTGGCGACCGTGATCGTGAGCGTGCTGTTGATGCTCTCCATGATCCTGGTCATCTCCACGCTCGTCCCGGGACTCGACATCCGGCGGGTCGCCGTCCTGCTGAGCGCCATCCTGGTCAGCGTCCTGGCGGTGGCCGGGATCTGGATCGGGTTGCATGGTCGTCGCAGACGGCGCCAGCTCCCACCGGACGGTCGTGATCGGGAGAGCTGGCGTATGCCCCCGCTGGCCCTGCTCCGCCGCCCGACCTGGTCACCGGGCCGGCGGCTGGCCATGCTGGCGCTGCGCGGCTACCTGGTCGTGGCCGTCGTACTGCTGGTGGTCAAGGCGGCCCAGCTTGCCGTCCTCGGCCGCCATTGAGTGGAGTGCTCGGGTGAGCGTTCGCATATCGTGGGTCCGCGCGCCTGCGACCCGGTCACCCGACGGCCTTACGAGGTCACGCGCCGCCGTGGTCGGGCCGCGGAGGGCCTAGCCCGCGGACGGCTGGCCGGTCGTGGACGCATGTAGAGCTCAGCCCATTCGCCGAGCTTGAGCAGTCCGGGCCCCAGGGCGCGGCCCTTGTCGGTCAGCCGGTAGACGACGCCGAGCGGGGGCCCGGGGATGACCTGGCGCTCCACAATACCCGCCTCGGCCAGCTCGGCGAGCCGGTCAGCCAGCATCCGCTCGCTGATCCCCGGGATGGCGCGCGCCAGGACGGCGAAATGCGCCGGCCCCTGGAGCAAGAGGCCGAGGATGACGCCGGACCAGCGCTTGCCGAGCAGCGCGAACGCCCGGGTCAGGCGCGCGTCGCACTGTCGGGCCTTGGCGCGGACCTGAGCGGCCACGGCTTCCAGTGTACCGCGATCCCAGCGATTACTGCAGGAACTTGCGAAAAGTAAGCCGCACATGGTAGGTTCGCTGGAGTCACGACGTTCACGAGGAGGCATGCCGATGGGAACCTGGAAGTTCGATCCTTACCACACCCAGGTGGAATTCTCTGCCAAACACCTGGGCATGATGACCGTGCGCGGTCATTTTGCCGAGGTGACGGCCACGGGCCAGCTCTATCCCGACCAGCCTGAAAAGTCGTCTGTCGAGGTGACGATCAACACGGCCAGCATTCGCACCCACAACCAGCAGCGCGACAACGACCTGCGGTCGTCGAACTTCCTGGAAGCTGAGAAGTACCCGACGATCACCTTCAAGAGTACGAAGATCGAGACGAAAGGCCCGGATCGGGGCACGCTCACCGGTGACCTGACCATCAAGGGCGAGACCCATCCGGTCACGCTCAACGTCGTGAAATACGGGGAATTCAACGATCCGCGGATGGGCCACCGGATTGGCTACGCGGCGGAGACCAGGATCAACCGCAAGGACTTCGGCATGCGGTTCGACATGATGATGGACGGCAAGTTCATCGTCAGCAACGAGGTCCAGGTCAACATCGAAGGTGAGCTCGTCGAGGCGGAGGAAAAGGAAGCGGCTCGGACCACGGCGTGAACTTCTCCCTGTGGACCATTCAGGGACTCCTGGCCCTGACCTTCCTCACGGCCGGCCTCATCAAGCTGACCCGCCCTCGATCGGCGCTGGCCGCGCAGATGCGGTGGGTCGAGGATTTCGGCGACGGCCAGGTGAAAACGATCGCGGCGCTGGAAGTGCTGGCGGCGATCGGCCTGATCGTGCCGGGGGTCCTGCACGTGGCAACCATCCTGACTCCGCTCGCGGCGGCTGGTTTGATCGCGCTGATGATCGGCGCTGCCATCACCCACGCCCGGCGCGGTGAGTCGCCGATGATCGGGCTGAACCTCGTCCTCCTGGCCATGGCGGCCTTCGTCGCCTGGGGACGGTTCGGCCCCGATCCCCTCTGACCTCCGAACTCTTCAGCGCCGGGCAGGATCCAGTCAGGGCTGACGCGCGCTGCTTTCAGCCAGTCTTTAGACGGCGCTGCTACAGTGGCCCGCTGTGCCCGCGACCATGCCCCGCATCCTGATCCGTCCATGAGACGCGCTAGCGCGATCGTGACGGGCGCTGCGCTCCTGATCGCCGCGATGTTGCTGGCCGCCTGCGGGTCTTCGACGTCCGGCTCGTCCTCGTCGGCCGGCGGCGGAGACACGACCGCCACACAACCCAACCAGGGCGAGGCCGCCGGCGGGGAGGCCGGGGTCGTCCACTGGCAGGACCCCCAGCACCGCTACACGATCGATTCGCCTGGCGCCATGACGGTGGCGGCGGATGGCAGCGCGGCCGCGCTCCGGCCGGAAGAGCGCCTGCAGGTCGCCATCGTCACTGGTTCGGCCGCGGCGGATCCCATGGCGCTGGCCCAGGCCGACCTGAGCACGCTGCGGTCGACGGCCACGAATTTCCGGTTGCTCAGCGGCCCGGCGACGGTCACGATCGGCGGCCGCCAGATGGTGAAAGCGCTCTACCAGTGGACGGCCGGCACCAACCCGGTCACCGGCAAAGCGACCAACCTCGCCAGCGCGCGCTACTACATTCCCAGGGACGGCAGCCGCCTGGCGGTCGTGACCTACGGCATCGCGGTCAGCCAGTACGACCCGCAGGGCGCAGACGACGAAGCGATCAGCTTCACATGGCTGTCCTGAGCCGCGCGGCCCCGGCGCAGCCGGTCGCGCAGACCGAGCTGGTTCGCGTCCGCGACGTCATCAAGGTCTACCGGGAGGCCGAGACCGAGACGGTCGCCCTGCGCGGCGCCAACCTCGAGCTGCGCGCCGGCGAATTCGTCTGTCTCGTCGGCAAGTCAGGTAGCGGGAAGTCCACGCTGCTGTCGCTGATCGCCGGCCTCGCGCTGCCGACCGCGGGCCAGATCATCATCGAGCAGCGTGACATCACCCGCCTGGATGAAAGCGCACGCGCCGCGCTGCGGTCGCGCAAGATCGGGCTCGTCTTCCAGAGCGGCAACCTGATCCCCTTCCTCACCGCGGCCGAGAACGTCCGTCTCGCCCTGCGCCTCTCCGGACGCTCCAACGGGAGCCGGCGCGCCACGGATCTGCTCGGCGAGGTCGGCCTCTCCTCCCGGCTCCATCACCTGCCCCGGCAGCTGTCCGGCGGCGAGGCGCAGCGCGTCGCGGTCGCCATGGCGCTCGCCGGCGAGCCAGACCTGCTGATGGCGGATGAGCTGACCGGCGAGCTCGACTCGGCCACGGCCGACCAGGTCATGACGGTGATCACCGGGCTGTGGGAATCTCGCAAGCTGACCGTCCTGGTCGTCACCCACAATCCCGAGGTCGCCGCGCGCGGCCAGCGCCAGCTCCACCTTCGCGACGGGCTCGTGATCGAATCATGAGCCAGGCCGAAGCCATCCGCCTGGCCGGCGTGACTCGTCACTATCGCACGCCGGCCGGCCTGGTGCGTGCGGTCGACGGCATCGACCTCGAGATCGACGCCGGGGCGACGGTCGCGGTCGTCGGTCCCAGCGGCTGTGGCAAGTCGACGCTGCTGAGCTTGCTGGGTGGTCTCGATCGCCCCACCAGCGGCCAGCTCTGGGTCGGCAAGCAGAACCTGGCCACCCTCAGCGACCCCGCGCGCGCCACCTACCGCCGCACTCACGTCGGCTTCATCTTCCAGTCCTACGACCTGCTTCCCTTCCTCACGGCGGTGGAGAACGTCGCCTTCCAGCTCTCGCTGCAGGGTGAGCTCGACGGCCACGATCACTGCCTCGAACTCCTCGACTCCCTCGGACTGGGCGACCATGCCGACAAGCTCCCCGACCAGCTCTCCGGAGGACAGCGGCAACGGGTCGGCATCGCGCGCGCGCTCGCCCACCGCCCGGCCCTGATCCTCGCCGACGAGCCGACCGGTGAGCTCGACAGCGAGACGTCGAGGTCGGTGATGGACCTCTTGCTCGAGGCCCAGCGGCACCTGGGTGCCACGCTCGTCGTGGTCAGCCACGATGTCGGCGTCGCCCAGCGACTTCAGCGGGTGCTGACCCTGCGGGACGGCCGGCTGGTCGCCGACTCGAGGTCCGACCCTAAAGGACAGCCGGTTGCTTAGCTACACGTTGCGCGACCTGCTTCGCAATCCCCGGCGGACCCTGGCCTCGGTGGTCGGCGTCGCGCTCGCGGTCGGCCTCTTTTCCGGCATCGCCTTCTTCGTCGACAGCTCCGCCGCGACCATGACCGCCCATGCGATCGCGCCGGTCGCGATCGATATGCAGGCGGACGTGACCGATCCGCTGGGCACCCAGGCAGCCGGTGCTGCCGCCACCGCGGCCCCGACCCCTCCCGTCAACCTGGCCGCGCTCCAGAGCCAGGTTGCCGCGCTGCCCGGTGTGAGCTCGGTCGATCGCCTCGGCATCCTCGACCTTCCCGCGGGCGCGGCGACCGCCGGCACGTCGACGCTCGACGCCCCGCTGCGCATCTTCGCCTTCGATCCGACCTTCCTCGCGCACTACCCGATCGTGCAGGTGCAGAGCGGCTCGCTCGACGCCGCCTCCGCCATGCTCAGCCCCGACGCGGCCAGGGCGCTGGGCGTCGCCATCGGCGGGTCCGTCAGCGTCGCGATTCCCGGCCGGCCGGCTCTGCTCCCGCTTCCCGTCTCCGCCATCGCGGACTTCTCTCACGCCGACCCGCTCTTCGCCAGCCGCTCTGCCGACACCCAGGGCGAGTTCGTCGGCATCCCCAATGTCCTGGTGGTTTCGACCGCGCTCTGGGATCACACCATCCTTCCGTCACTTCGCGCCGATGCCGCCGCGGCCGCGCCCAGCCTGAAGACGGCGCCCGTGCAGGAGCTCGACGTCCAGCTCGACCGTCGCCGGCTCGCCGTCGATCCGACCACCGCCGTGATTCGGACCCAGGGCATCCGCCGGTCGATCGAGCGGCTGGTTCCGGGGCAGCTGACCGTGATCGACAACCTGACCGACGCCCTCAACGGGGCGAAGGGCGACGCCATCCTGGCCAAGGTGCTGTTCATCTTCCTGGGGCTGCCGGGCGTCTTGCTCGCGGCCTACCTCTCCCGCTACGCGGGCAGCCTGCTGGCCCAGGGCCAGCGGCGTGAGCGCGCCGCGCTCCGTGCCCGGGGCGCCGGACCCGCCCAGCTGCTCCAGGTCCTGACCTACAACACGGTCGCCGTCGGCATCATCGGGTCGATCCTGGGGCTGGCGCTCGGCTTCGGCACGCTGCTGATGCTCTTTGGCCGGACGGCGCTCACCACGGCGGCGCCCGAGACATTCCTTCTCTCGATCGGCCTCTCACTTGCGGCCGGCCTGCTCACCACCGCGCTCGCCCTCTATCTGCCGGGCCGGCGAGCGCTGACTCGCGAAGTGGCGCAGGAGAGTCGTGAGATGGACGCCCAGCCCGCCGTCCCCGCCTGGCTCCGTCTGCGCCTCGACCTCGCGTTCCTGCTCGCGGCCGCCATCGTCGGCAGCATCACCTATCTGGCCGGCGGCTACCGGCCAACCAGCAGCGAGGGTCAATCGCTCTCCCTCTCCTTCTACGTCCTGCTGGCGCCGCTGCTCGGTTGGGTCGGGGCCACCCTGCTGGGTGTTCGCCTCTTCCTCGCGCTGGTCAACCGCCTGCCCGACCGCCGCCGTGACCGCTTCGGCGGCCTCACCCGCGGCACCCTGATGCGCAGCCTGCGGCGGCGATCTCAGGCGCTCGCCTCCGGCATGATCGCGATCAGCCTGGCGGTCGCCTTCGGGGTCAGCCTCTCGCTCTTCGTCACCACCTATCAAACCGAGAAGCTTGCCGACGCCCGCTTCACCATCGGCTCGGACCTGCGGGTCACGCCCAGCGTGCTCGCCGCCCAACCGCCGGGCTTCGGCTCCACGCTCCAGGTCGCGGGTGTCAGCGCGGTCAGCCCGGTGAGCGGGGCCACAGCCCTGGTCGGCACCGACAAACGGGCGATGGCCATCGTCGATCCCGTGACCTTCACCCGGGTCGCCTCGCTCCCGGACTCCTTCTTCATCGGCATCTCGGCGTCGGCGGCGCTCAATGGCCTGGTCGCCGATCCCAGCGGCATCCTGGTGTCCGACGAACTCGCCCGCACCTTCAACGTCCAGGTCGGCGACCCGGTCAACATCCAGTTACGGACCGCCGCCGGAAAACCGGTCCCGGTCGCCTTCCGTGCGGTCGGCCGCTTCAAGAACTTCCCGGGTTACCCGCAGGGCATCGACCTGGTGGCGACCCGATCCGCCTTCCAGGCTGCCACCCACCGAACCACCGCCGAGTTCTTTCTCTTGAGAGCGGCCCAGGCGGATGACGCCAGCCTGGCGCGGATCGCCGCCGCACTGCAGAGCGGCCCGGGCCGCACGGTCCCGCTCCGAGTCGAGACGACGACGACCGCCGTCAACCGCGACCAGTCGACGCTCGCTTCGCTCAACCTGCGCGGGCTGGGAAACCTCGAGTCCGTGTTCACCGTGTTGATGAGCGCCGCCGGGATGGCGATCTTCATCTTCGGGCTGTTGCTGCAGCGGCGCAAGGAGTACGTGACCATGCGGGCGCTGGGCATGCCGATGTCCAGCGTCCGGGCGCTGCTCCTCGGCGAAGCGGGCACCGTGACGGTGGTGAGCCTCGTCCTCGGCGCCCTGGTCGGGGCGGGCATGGCGCTGCTCTTCGTCCAGATCCTCACGCCGCTCTTCACCATTCCGCCCAGCTCGATCTCCGTGCCGGCCGGCGAGCTTGCGCTCCTGGCGGGCGCCGTCGTCGGCGCCACCGCAGCGGCCGTGCTCGCCGCGGGGACCACGATCCGCCGGCTCAGCCTGGTCGAACTTCTCCGAGAGGAGTAGGTCACGCGATAGCCTCCGCGATCCCGCTGAGGATCAGTCCGGGCGTGACGCCCACCGGCTGGGATCCCAGCCACCGAGTATCCGAACCTTTGCATGCTCTCGGGCCACGTCATGAATCCGTCGATGGACGATCGTTTCCGATCTGGCCTGACGATCTTGCTCGATGGTCTCGAGCGCCGTCTCGAATGCGGATAGCGGCGAGCAGCTTGCGCGCCTCCAACCAGAAGGTCCCGGCGATCGCCGCTCCGGTGACCAGGGCCCAATCGGCCCCCGTGAGCGGCGCCGTCTTCAGACTCGCACGCACGCCCGGGATGAGGGTTGAAATCAGGATGAACGCGATCACCGCCCCAGCCCAGATGAGGATCGCCTGGTTGGAGAAGAACCCGACCCGCCTCATCGGCTCCCGGTCGGAGCGAAGGTTGATCGCCAGCATGACGTGGCCCAGCAGCCATGTGACAAAGGCCATGGTCTGCGCCTTTGCCAGGCCGGCCCCGCTGAAGGAGGCGATCAGGTACACGAGCGAGACGGCCGCAAACAGACCGGCGGCGGCGCTGAACAGGAGCGTGAGCATCGGGCGGTCCATGAACCTCGCGCTCGGATCGCGTGGCGGCTGCCGCATCAGGCCCGGCTCGGCCGGCTCGGCGACGAAGGCGGCCGAGGCTGCCAGATCCATGAACAGCTCCATCAGAATGATCTGCACGGGCGCGAACGGAACGGGCAGCAGGAGCAGGACCGGCAGCAGGGTGATCGAGACCAGGGCGACCTTGCAGGCGAGGTAATAGCGGATGCCTTTGCGCAAGTTGGCGAAGAGCACCCGGCCCTCCTCGACCGCGTGCTCGACGGTGGCGAAGTTATCGTCGGTCAGCACCATGTCGGCCGCCTCCCGGGCCACGTCGGTTCCTCTGGCTCCCATGGCGACGCCGATGTTGGCTGCCGCCAGCGCCGCGGCGTCATTGATCCCGTCGCCGGTGACCGCCACGATCTGCCCCTGGCTTTGCAGTGCCTGGACGACGCGGAGCTTGTGCTCGGGGGTCGCGCGGGCCACGACGGTCACGTCTGCCAGCGCCTGCCCGAGTTGGGTGTCGGTCAGGCGATCGAGTTCGGATCCGGTGAGGACACGGGCTGCCTGATTCAGGCGCACCTCGGCGGCGATCGCCGCCGCCGTGGCCGGGTGATCACCCGTGATCATCATCACCCGGATGCCGGCCGATTGGCATTCGGCCACGGCTGCCCTCGCTTCGGGCCGGGGAGGGTCGGCGAACGCCGCCAGGCCTCCGAAGATGAGGCGTTCCTCAGCCTCATCGATCGAACCCGGCAGCATGGCGACCGGCTTCGCCGCCAGGGCGACCACTCGCAACCCGTCCCGCGCCATGCGGTCGGCCGCGCTGGTGATCACGGCGCGGTCAGCGTCGGACAGGGGGCGCTGGCCAGACTCGGTCAGCAGGAGGGTGGAACGGGCCAGGATGGCTTCCGGCGCCCCCTTGGCGAAGAGCCGATACGTTCCATTCACGGCGCGAACCACCGATGCGCGCTTGCGAGCGTTGTCGAAGGTGAATTCGGTTCGAATGGGGTGCGACCGCAGAAGAAACGCCGGCTCGAGGCCGGCTTCGCGAGCAGACGCGAGGAGCGCCCTGTCGAGCGGATCGGCGTCACCCTCTGTGCTGCCGTCGGTCGGATTGCTGAGGACCGCCTGCTCCAGCAAGGGCCGGCGCAGGCCTTCTGGCTCCAGACGCATGAGCTGCATACGTCCTTCGGTGAGCGTGCCAGTCTTGTCGGTCGCGATCACCGTAACCGCTCCCAGCGTCTCGACTGCCTTCAGCCGTTTGGCGATCGCATGGCGGCGCGCCAGGCGGTAGGCGCCCAGCCCGAGCACCATGGTGATGACGATTGGGAGTTCCTCGGGTATGAGGGCAAAGGCGAGGGACAATCCAGTCAGGACCATCTGGCGGACTGGCTGATGGCTGAGCACGAGCCCCAATACCGGAACCAGCACGCTGAGTCCGAGGGCAAACCAAACCAGGAAACCTGCCAGCTGCGTCATGTCGCGCTGCAATGGCGTGGGCGGCTCCTCAACCTGGCGGCTGAGGGTGGCGATCCGGCCCAATTCCGTTGCCATCCCGGTCGCCACCGCGATGGCAACTCCGCGGCCCCGGACCGCTGTGGTGCCCGCGTAGGCAAGGTTGGGACGGTCGGCCAGCGGCGTCTCGATCGGCAGTGCAACCTCCGCGTCCTTGTCAACCGGAACCGATTCCCCGGTCAGTGACGACTCGTCGACCGCCAATCCGTATGCCTCGACCAGGCGGGCGTCGGCTGCGAGCCGGTGGCCGGCTGTGATCACCAGTACGTCACCGGGCACGACCGCTTCGATGGGCAGCTCTCGCTCCCGACCATCACGGCGGACCGACGTCAATGGTTCGGCCATCTTCCTGAGGCTAGAGACAGCCCGGGTGGCGCGGAACTCGTTCAGGACCTCCGCCCCGACCAGCGCCAGAATGACCACGAAGATGGTGAGGGCGTCCGAGAGTTTGCCCCAAACGGAATACAGGATGGCCGTCCCGACCAGCAGGAGGATCATTGGCTCTCGGATCTCCTCGAGGAAGATCTCCGCAATGCCTTCGCGTTTCTCTTCCCGAATCCGGTTCGGCCCGGATGCCGCCAGTCGCCGGCGCGCCTCAGCCTCATCGAGCCCGTGGTCAGGTAGCACGTTGAGCAGCTCTTTGACCTGGGCGATCGGCAGCGCATGCCAGGCGGTCGCTGGCCCAGGCTGGTTGCCTGTTCCAGCCTCGAGCTGGGCTGGGTTAGCCGACGCGCTGGTCACCGGCGCTCGCCACAGACGATCGGCCTACCAGTTGAGGCACAAGCCGTCACTCTAGACGGGCCGCCGCTCGTGGACGGAGCGCCTCCAGGAGCAGGAGATCTCGCATGGAGATGATGCCCACGAGCTCACCCGCTTCCTGAACCGGCAAATGGCGAATGCCCAGCTCCAGCATGCGGGCGGCGACTTCTTCTGACTCGTCGTCGAGCTTGGCGACCGTCAGCCCGAGCGTCATATACGTCGCGATGCCGGTGGTGAGTGGATTGACGGCGTCCGCCACGGCGCGCGTCAGGTCTCGCTCCGTCAGGATGCCAACCGGCTCGCCCTCCCGGGTGACAGGCAACGCGCTCACATCCGCCAGGCGCATGCGGCTGGCGGCCGCGCTCAGGCTCTCGCTGATGTCCGCTGTCATGACGCTTCGCTGAGTGAGATCTCTGATCCTCATGGCGGCTCCTCCATTTCCGGTACGGACGGCGCACACTCTCAAGGTAGAGCAGCGAGATCGTAGACGTCAGGGCCGTAGGCCCCGGCCAGGGAGGACGATCGTCACTAGGGCTCGGGTCGAGGCCCACGGCGGCCAGCCGAGCCGCAAACGTCCTGAATCGGGCAGGCCAGACGGAACTATCGCCTCCGCGGCGACGGACTCAGGTTGGAGGAGGTGAATGGGACGTGGGCGCGGCAAGCACAATCCAGAAGAAGCCAGTGGCGATCCCGGTTGGTCCGGCGGCGCTCCAGGGAGACCTGGTCGTTCCGGCCGGAGCGATGGGTGTCGTCCTGTTCGCCCACGGGAGCGGCAGCAGCCGGCATAGTCCGCGTAATCGTCAGGTCGCGGGCGCCCTCCAGCGGTCCGGCCTGGCGACCCTCCTGATCGACCTGCTCACGCTGGAGGAAGAGGCCGTCGACCTCCAGACGGCAGAGTTCCGCTTCAATATCGAGCTCCTGGGCGAACGCCTCGAGGCGGCCGCCGAATGGCTGGCCAGGACACCGGGGACGAGAGATCTCCGGATTGGACTCTTTGGCGCCAGCACAGGGGCGGCGGCGGCGCTGGTGACCGCCTCGCGCCGGCCCGAGCTGGTGGGCGCGATCGTTTCCCGCGGTGGCCGACCCGACCTGGCCGGCCGCGCCCTGGTGGGGGTCCGGGCACCCACGCTGCTGATCGTGGGCGGAGATGACACGCCGGTCATCACCCTCAACCGTCAGGCCCTCACGAGTCTGCGGGGAGTCAAACGGCTCGAGATCGTGCCAGGCGCTACCCATCTGTTCGAGGAACCCGGCGCGCTCGAGCAGGTCGCCAGTCTTGCGAGCGCGTGGTTCCTGCAGTACCTCGAGCCCCAGAGTGGATCTGCGTCGTGAAGCTCGCCCTTGTCGGAGACGTGATGCTCGGGCGACTCGTCAACCGAGCGCTGCGCCGAGCGCCGCCCGGGTTTCCCTGGGGTGATACGTTGCCCGTCCTGGGGAGCGCCGACTGGCGTGGGTGCAACCTGGAATGCGTCATATCTGACCACCGGCCATCGGTTCTTCCCGAGAAGGTCTTTCATTTTCGGAGCGATGCGAGGAATGTCGCGGTGCTCACGGCAGCAAAGATCGACGCGGTTTCCCTGGCCAACAACCACACGCTCGACTTTGGCGAGGAGGCGATGGTCGATATGCTGGCGCGGCTCGACCAGGCTGGTGTCGCCCACAGCGGAGCTGGGCGAACCCGCGCCGAGGCGATGCGTCTGGCGATTTCGAGAGTCGGCGGCCTCCAGATCGGAATGCTGGCGTGTACGGACAATGAACCCGGCTGGGCTGCGACGCCGGCCTCCGCCGGTGTCTTTTACGTGCCCATCGCTGGGTCTACTGATCGGGCAGCGCCTCTGCTCGAGAGCGTGCAACGAGCGCGATCCCGAGTCGACCTCCTGATCGTGTCGCTGCACTGGGGACCGAATTGGGGATCGATACCGCCGCCGGCGCACGTTCGCCTGGCGAAGCACCTGGTTGACGTCGGTGCCGATGTGGTCTTTGGTCACTCGGGTCACGTCGTCCGCGCGGTTGAGGTCTATCAGGGGAAGCCGATCATCTATTGTGCCGGCAACTTTGTGGACGACTATGCGGTGGACGAGATCGAGCGCAATGATCGGTCGTTTGTCTTCATGCTCGAGACCGAGAATCGTCGCATCGCGAGGCTCCGTCTTCACCCGACCGTGATCAGCGGGCTCCGGGCCAGCCTCGCGCGAGGTCAGGACGCGGATGAGATCCTGGAGCGGATGCGGCAGCTTTGTGGGCTCAGAGGGAGCCATCTGACGGTGGAGGGAGGGGTGGGCGTCATCGAGCTCGCTGCTCCGATCCTGCCCCTGCGAGAACGCCAGGCTGTCCCGGCAGGTGCCGCGGCGGAGGGGGCTGGGCGCTGAGAGGATGGCCCTGGCCGTGAGCTTCCCCGACCGGACCTTCGAGGCGCTCATCTTCGACTGGGATGGCACCGCAGTCCCTGATCGGCGATCCGACGCGAGCCGCGTTCGTGCCCGGGTGGAGGCGCTCAGCCGGGCTGGCGTTCATGTCGCGGTCGTGAGCGGAACGCAGGTTGGCAACATCGATGGCCAGCTGCGCGCCCGGCCGATGGGACCCGGACGCCTCTATCTGTGTCTGAACCGCGGTTCTGAGGTTTTTGCCGTGGATCACCAGCAACCGCAGTTGGTCTGGCGCCGAAGCGCAACGCCCGACGAAGAAGCCTGCCTCGACCGCGCGGCCGTCATCACGGCCTCACGACTGGCTGCCGCCGGCTTGAGGATCGAGATCATCTCGGATCGCCTCAATCGCCGGAAGCTCGATCTGATTCCGGAGCCAGCCTGGGCCGATCCCCCCAAGGCGCGGATTGCAGAGCTGCTCGTCGCGGTCACCGAACGCCTCCGCGCACATGGAATTCGCAATCTCGCGGCAGCCGTGGAGATCGCCGTTCAAGCGGCACGCGATGCAGGTCTGCGTGACCCCCGAGTGACCAGCGACGCCAAGCACGTTGAAATCGGGCTGACTGACAAGTCGGATTCGGCGCGCTGGGTCCTCAACGAGCTAGCGGGAAAAGGGATTGGCCCCGGCCTGGTGATGATTGCTGGAGACGAGTTCGGTGGGATGGGTGGCGCGAGGGGAAGCGATGCCTGGATGCTCATCCCGGAGACGATCCGATCGGTCGTGGTCTCGGTCGGGCGCGAGCCGGAAGGTGTTCCCAGGGGGGTCGTTCATCTCGAGGGTGGTCCAGCGGTCTTCCAGGCGCTCCTGGACGATCAGCTCGACCGGCGCGCGGCGAAGCGGGTGCCGGCGATTGATGAGGACCCAGCCTGGATCCTGGCCGTCGATGGCGACGCTGAGTTCCAGCGTGTCCACGAGAGCCTGCTGACGCTTGCCGATGGAAGCTTCGGGACGCGTGGCTCACGTGAGGAAGACGGGGAGGGCTCCGATCCCCTCGTCCTCGCGCAAGGGGTCTACGCTGCCCCGGCCGCAGACGGACTGCCGGCCCTCTTGCCCGCCCCCATCTGGTCGGCGCTCGCCATCGAGGTAGCTCAGCCGGTCAAAGAGCGTCGCGTGCTCGATCTACGCGCTGGCGTGTTGCTGCGCGAGAGCTCCTCCGCTGCGGGGACAGTCCGGACGTTTCGCTTCTCGTCGCTCGCCACCCCGGGAGCCATGGGGTTGCGTGCGGAAGCGCCGGCGGGAGCGTTGAAGGCCACACCGGATCTCCCACCCGTCGTCATCCCGGCTGGCTCAGGCGGCCTGGCGGTGGCGACGTGGACGATTGGCTCGGCGCCGAACACTCTCCAAACGGTCGAGCGACTGGCCCGCTACGTGGCCGATCCTCACCGGGTGCCAACCGTGGACGAGGTGGTCCGTGAGGGTGCGATCCTGAACAAGAAGGGATTCGATCAGCTCCTCGCGGAGCATCGCGCAGCCTGGGCAGCGCGTTGGGCCGATGCTCAGATCGCGATCGAAGGGGATCCCGAGGCTGAGCGCGCAGCCCGCTTCGGCCTCTTTCACGTCATGGCATCGGTGTCCGATCGCGGCGAAGCGGCGGTCGGAGGTCGAGGGCTGAGCGGGCGAGCATACCTGGGCCACGTCTTCTGGGACGCTGACGTCTACGTGCTTCCAGTGCTGGCAGCGACGCACCCAACCGCCGCTCGGGCCATGCTCGAGTACCGGATCCAAAGGCTGCCCGCTGCTCGGGCCGCAGCGGCTGCCCGCGGCTTGGATGGGTCCAGGTTCCCCTGGGAGTCTGCCGGCGACGGCACGGACGTCACCCCGCGGTCCGCCCGAGATCGCGAGGGTCGGCCGGTGCTGATCCTGACCGGGGAGCACGAGGAGCACATCACGGCTGACGTGGCCTGGGCTGCCTGGCACTACGCCCAGTGGTCAGGGGACGCGCTTTTCCTCGCCGGTCCCGGCCGGTCGCTTCTCAGCGAGACTGCGCGCTACTGGGCATCCCGGGTCCGGCATGATCGCGGCGGCCGAGCGCACCTGTACGGCGTGGAAGGCCCAGACGAATACCACGCGCCGGTCGATGATGACGCGTTCACCAACGTGATGGCGCGCTGGAACCTGAAGCGCGCGGCGGAACTCGTCGCGGACGATGGCAGCGGGCCGGTTCCCGCGGAAGCTGCTCGCTGGCGGGCGATCGCTGATGCCCTGGTCGACGGCTACGATCCCGCGACCGGACGCTACGAGCAGTTCGCCGGCTTCTTCGAGCTCGAGCCGCTCGTGATCACGGACTTCGCGCAGCCGCCCGTCGCGGCTGACGTTCTCCTGGGAGCCGGCCGGGTCGCTGGAGCCCAGGTCATCAAACAGCCGGATGTGCTGATGCTGCATCACCTCGTTCCCGATGAGGTCGCGCCGGGGTCGCTCCTGCCCAACCTATCCTTCTATGGTCCACGAACGGCTCACGGGAGCTCTCTTGCTCCGGCGATTCAAGCCGCCCTGCTCGCACGCGCCGGACAGGCGGACGCTGCCCTGGACTTGCTGCGTGTGGCCCTTCGCATAGACCTCGATGACCTCACCGGCACGACCGCCGGCGGCCTTCACCTGGCAACCTTTGGCGGCGTATGGCAGGCACTCGCTTATGGCTTCCTGGGCCTGTGGCCGGCCGCGGATGGGCTGATCTTCGACCCACGCTTGCCGGATCAGTGGAGAGCGCTGGAGATGACCGTTCGCTTTGCCGGAGAGCGTGTCAGGATCCGAGCCGAGCGCGACATCGTGACGATCTGCGCCGACGCTGCGGTTCCAATTCGCGCGGGACACGGACCGGCTGCCCTGGCCCAACCGCCGCGCGTTCAGTACCATCGCACGGCTGATGCGTGGGAGCAGGTGACGCCGTGAACAAGACCGTGATCGCGGCCATCGACAACAGCGCTGCTGCCGGACCGGTGCTGGATGCCGCGCTTTCGATCGCCGGCCTCTTTGGCGCGGATGTGCAGGCTGTTCATGTCCGCGAAGACGGGGCGACCACCGCCAGGTCGCTCGCGAGAGCCGCAGGCGCTCCGTTCCAGCTGCTCGATGGGCCACCGGCGCCGGCGCTGATCCGCGCCCTGCGCGACAGCCGTGTCCTGCTTGGGGTTCTGGGGATCCGCCGGACCACGACCGGCCACCATCCCATCGGTCACATCGCACTGGACGTCGTGCAGCACTCGACCAAGCCCGTCATCGCCGTTCCGCCGGAGACTGGGACCCGGAAGGACCGGCCGCTGCGGCGCGTTCTCGTCCCACTAGACGGGACCACCGCCGCCGCCCGTGCCGTGGAAGGCACGGTACAGCAGTTGCGCGAATGCGGTGTCCAGGTGCTGGCCCTGCACGTTCTTGACACGGAGCGTATTCCGCGCTTCTCAGATCAGCCCCAGCATGAGATGGAGGTGTGGGAGCGCGAATTCCTCGCTCGCTATTGCAGCCAGCCGGGCACGCGGCTGCATGTGCGACGGGGATGGGCTTCGTCCGCCATCCTCGAGCTGGCAGCGGTCGAGCAGGCGGACTTGATCACCCTCGGATGGGCGCAAGACCTTTCTGCCGGTAAGGCCGCGGTGGTCCGAGAGGTCCTGGGGAGGTCAACGGTCCCGGTCATGTTGCTTCCATTGGTTGTCTCACCAGGCCGGGCACAGTCGTCTGGCCCGCCCGTTTGAGGACCGCTGGCCCTGTGCCGGCGGCGTCCTTCCACCTATGGTCGAGGCAGTCCTGTGGAGGTGGCGGGTTGAGTGGCAGCGGGTGTTGGCGCCCAGAGCAGGGATCGGCCTCGTGACTCGGCCCATCGCAAAGACACCGAGTTGGAGGCTGCAATCGCAGATGTGCTGGCGCGCAGCGGCCTCGGGCCCGAGGGGACGATTTCCGCAGCTGTTGAGAAGGGTTACGCGACCCTGACGGGGGAAGTCGAGAGTTGGAGCCGGCGAGACGCCGTCGAACGCGCCGTGCGGCGCCTCCCTCGTCTGAGAGGGCTCACCAACCTGGTGTGCGTGAAGGCGCAGACGATTGCGCGGGAAGTCCAGCAGGCAATCCTCCAGGCGCGCGATTCCCCTTGGTGACGACGACGATCTCCTGCCGAGTGTCAAGGCCATCTCGAAGATTCGCTCCACATCCCCGGGGCTCGCCTCGTTCTGAGCAGGTGTCCGTGCGAAGCGATGCACCGACGTCCGCGAGATGGAAGTATCGGTGTGCGACGACGGCAGTGGCCACCGGTGACCGGGAGGCCGGCACCTCCGCGCCCGGCTGCTCGAAGACGATGTCTCCAACCTGGTCGCGGATGACGGCGTCGCACCGCTTCCAGCGCACCGACTCATAGTACCGCCCGCTGGGCGGCGAGAAGACGCGGTCGAAGTAAAGTCTGGCAATGGGATCAATCGAGACGAGAATGCCGGTCGGCATCGTCTATGTCCCTCACGACGCGACCGTTTCGACAGGCACCTTCGCCTCCCGCAACAGATCACGGACCTCTGCATCGGTCGTCTGCGAAAAGTTGTCGTACCACTGGCCGACCGCAAAGAAGAAATCGGAGACGATCGGACAGAGGATCTCGTCGGCCAGGGGGCCGATCGCCCTGTAGATGGGGGTTGCCGCGACCGGGACCGCGACGATGAGTCGGGCAGGTTTGCGCTGGCGCAGCGAGGCGATGGCGGCCCGCATGGTCGAGCCGGTGGCGAGCCCGTCATCGACGAGGATCACCGTCCGTCCAGCCGGGTCGATCGCCTGCCGATGGCCGCGGAAGACCCGCTCCCGGCGTTCCAGTTCCTGCTCTTCGCGGCGGGTGACGGCGTCGATCACGCTTTCAGGCAGCCGCAGGCCGTCGACCACGTCCCGATTGAGAACGCGAATCCCGCCGGACGCGATGGCTCCCATGGCGAGCTCCGGCTGCTCCGGCACACCCAGCTTGCGAACCACGAGAACATCGAGCGGCGCCTGCAACGCGCCGGCAATCTGGAAGGCGACCGGCACGCCCCCGCGTGGGATGGCCAGAACCAGCACGTCGGACCGGCCACCGTACCGGCGAAGCTGCTCGGCAAGGTAGGCTCCCGCCTCCTCCCTGTCACGGAAGCGGGTCGGCCTATCACTCGCTGCGGTGCCAGCGGGTTCAGCGATCGGCGACATGTGCCCCATGGTCCTCACCACTGCCAGGCTATGAGCAAGACCTTCGGGGACTCGATTGGCTTCCGGCTCAAGCATCCCTCCTGATGGGGGTTTACCCCGGCCGTCGCCTCTCGGGTTCCCGAAGCGACTTCAGGCTGACGGCCCTTCCCGAAGGTGACCAGGGTCATCTGGCCTGTCGAGAGGCGGACTGACGGCCTGGGCCGATCCGGCCACGAGGCCTTCAGTTGGTCCTTGATTGAGACGCGGCAAATGAGGCCACGACAGGATGGACCAGGCGCTCGAAATCCGCATACTTGAGGCTTACAGTCTGCCGGTGGCTGCCTGCCGGGAACACGATGGTGCTGGCCGCATCGAACGATGCGTCCGCGTAGACGGGGATTTTGTAGAGGTTTCCGAGTGGAGGCATCGCACCGGCCTCGCAGTCGGGAAAGGCTCCGAGGAAGTCTTCCTCGTGCGCCAGCCGGACCGGCTTGCCGACAACCGAAGCGAGCCTCGAGAGGTCGATCTGCTCGGGGGCTGGGAGAACCAGCATCACGAGAGCCGCACCGGCCACGGACATGACGACCTTCGCCACCGTGCGGCCCGGCACGTGCTCGACCTGCGCCAGTTGCTGGGCCGTGTACACGGCAGAATGGTCCCTGACCTCGTACGAAACGCCATGCGCGTCCAGGTAGGTACGGATGCGATCCAGGCATTCGCTGCCGACCACGTTCACGCCTCGAGCGTAGTGGGGCGGTCTGGCGCCGTCGAGGGTCGGGGGCCCCGCCTCATCCGGGACCATGGGTCCCTGAGTCCTCCGTGCCGCGCGCGTGCTTGGCCTGGTTAGGGCGGCGTGAGAACGGCGAGGAGGCGATCGATGAACGGCCGCTGGGCGGGGAGGAGCATTCGGCGAGCGGATTCGGGGCCGAACCAGGCGGCTTGGTCCACCTCGGGGAACGTCCCGATCTTCCCCGAGCGGGGCGGCCATTCCAGATCGAAGGTGTTGCTCCTGAGCCGACTCACGTCGAAATCGCCGGCTGCGCCGAAGCCATGCACGACCTTGCCGCCAGCCTGGCGAACACTGCCCAGGGATACGAGCGCCGTCTGGGGCGGCGGCGCGCCCAGCTCTTCCTCGAACTCCCGGAGGGCGACGGCGAGAAGAGGTTCCCCGGGAGCCACCTCGCCCTTTGGGATCGACCAGGCGCCCTCCATGCGCTCGGTCCAGAACGGCCCGCCGGGATGCACCAGAAGCACCTCGTGGGCGCCGTTTCGACGCCGGTGAAGGAGCAGGCCTGCGCTCTCTCTGGCCATGTCGATGCTCAGCCTACCCGTGGCAGATCGCCCTGGGGCTCGGGTCCTGAGACACTTGGCCCCAAGGATGGGGCTCAACCTCGCTCGGGCGCCGGCCGCCGAACCCGGCCGATCCGCGTGACCTTTCTCGAGCTGGCCAGGTCGTTCGAGCGACTCGAGGCCACCAGCAGTCGCAGCGAACTGGTGCGGATTCTCTCCGAGCTGTACAGGGCGTGCCCGCGCGAAGAGATCGAGGCCGTGACGTACCTGATTCAGGGCCGGCTCGCACCTTTCTTCGAGCCGGTCGAGATCGGCCTCGGCGAGAAATCGCTGATCGCCGCGATCGCCGAGGCGTACGACACGCCGGCGCAGGAGGTTGTCAGCCTGTCCCGACGGCTCGGAGATCTCGGGCTCGTGGCGGAGAAGCTGGCCGGCCGCACCCGCGGCCCGTCCCTGTCGGTCGCCGAGGTTCACGGGCGGCTTCGGGAGATCGCCGCGACTCAAGGTTCGGGAACCGTCAAGCGAAGGCGGGAACTCTTCGCCGGCCTTCTGAACGACCTGGATCCACCGGCTGCCAAGCACCTCGTCCGCATCGCCGTCGGCAAAATGCGATTGGGCATCGGCGACCCCACCATCCTGGATGCGCTCTCGTTTGCAACGCGAGGCGACAAGTCCCTCCGGCCGGTGCTGGAGGCCGCCTACAACCGGACTTCGGACCTCGGGCTCATCGCGAGGACCCTGTGGCGGGACGGCCAGCGCGGAGTGGAGCGACTCGAGGTCACCGTCGGGAAACCGATCCGCTGCCAGCTGGCCGAGCGCCTGCCCAATCCCGAGGCGGTGATGAAGAAGCTGGGTACGGTTGCGGTTCAGCCGAAGTACGACGGCTTTCGCGTCCAGATTCACAAGGATGGCGACCAGGTCAGCATCTTCTCGCGACGCCTCGAGAACATGAGCCGGATGTTCCCCGAGCTGCTGGCGGCCGCCGGGCATCTGAATGCCCGAAGCGCGATCCTGGATGGCGAGGCGATCGCGTACAGCCCCGAGTCCGAAGAATACCTGCCATTTCAGGAGACGACCCGACGCCGCAGGAAGCATGGGATCGAGGCACTGGCAGCCAGGATTCCCCTGCGTGCCTTCGTCTTCGACATCCTCTATCGTGACGGGACGGATCTGACCTCGCTGCCGTATGAGAAGCGACTGGACCTCGTGGCGGAAACGGTTCGCGGGTCTGACACGCTGCTCCCGGCGCCGTCCCTCACAACCGATTCGGTCCAGGTTCTGACCAGGGAACTCCTCGACAACATCAGCCGCGGCCTCGAAGGCGTGGTGGTCAAGCGCCTCGATTCCCCGTATCAGGCCGGAGCCCGAAACTTCAACTGGGTGAAGCTGAAGCGGAGCACGAGTGGAGAGCTGACCGATACCGTCGATCTCGTACTGCTCGGCTACTACTTCGGCAGGGGGAAGCGCGTCGAGCTGGGCGCGGGGGCGCTTCTGGCCGGCGTCTACGACGCGGAACGAGACGAGTTCGTGACCATCACGAGGATCGGCACCGGGCTCTCCGATGCGGAATGGCGAGAGATCCACAAGCGCGGAGACCGGCTGCAGGTCGATCACAAGCCGGCCCGCGTCAACTCCTTGCTCGTGCCGGATGTCTGGCTCGAGCCGTCGGTCGTGGTCGAAGTCATGGCCGACGAGATCACCCGAAGCCCGATCCATACCTGCGGCCGGGTCGGTAGTCAGCCGGGCTTCGCGCTGCGGTTTCCCCGGATCGTGTCGTTTCGTTCGGCGGACAAGAAACCGGAGGATGCGACCAGCGTGCGAGAGATCTCCGAAATGTTTCAGCAGCAGCGACAGCGGCACATCCAGACATAGGACATGAGCACGCCTGCGGGCCCAGGCGCCGTCGGCAGGTCGATGCACGCACCCCGCGCGCGGGTCCGCGTCGGCCCTGGATCGGTCCCCGCCCGCAGCAGCCCCGAGGCGGCCGTCGAACTCCTGGTTCAGCGTGACTTCGACGCCTGTGAGATCGACTTCGGCGATGGTTTCTGGATGGACTGGGAGTATGCGCGGCGGCTGGGCACGCTGGCGCGCGACGCCGGAATCGCGCTCTCACTCCACGCGCCGCTCGCGGCCTTCCTTGGCCACGCCGAGTATGGCGGGCGGAAGCATCACATGGCGATCGGGATGCTCGACCACTCGGCTGGCATCGCCGTGGCGTGCGGCGCGGCGCCGGTCGTGATCCATCCGGGCTTCCTGCTCGGGCGGGACCGCGAGCATGCGATCGCGGTGCTGGTCGCCCAGCTCACCGACTTGCGCGCGCGGCTCATGGCCAAGGACCGCGCGGTGCCGTTCGGGGTCGAGGTGATGGGCCGCGTACAGGAACTGGGCAGTCTCGACGATGTCCTGGCAATCTGCCGCGGGCTCGACTGGGTCCGACCCGTGCTCGACTTCGCCCACATGCACGCGACCAGCGACGGCGGCTTCACCAGCGTCGACGCGTTCGCCAGGGCGCTTGTCGCGGCGGACACCGTGCTGGCGAAGGGTGTGCCGTTCCACATTCATTTCTCGGACATCAGCTATGCGAACCGCAACGAGAAGGCGCATATCCCCTACGGCCAGGGCACACTGCGCGCCGAACCGCTGGCGCAGGCGCTGGCCCAGTTCGATCGCCCCGCGACCGTGATCAGTGAGTCCCCGGACGAAGCCTCCAATCAGGCAATCAAGACGGTCCTCCTAAGGGGGACCTGACCGACCTTCAGACGACGAGTCGCCCATACAGCCGCCCGGCAATCCCGACCAGGACAGCGGTGATGGCGATCAGAACGCCGAAATCCACGCCGAGCCCGAAGCTGCTGGTCCCGCGAGAGAGCATGAGCGCCCTGAGGCCATCGACCTCATAGCTGAGCGGATTCACCCGCGAAATCGCCTGGAGCCAGCCCGGCATGATCGCGAGAGGGTAGATCGCGTTGCTGGCGAAGAAGAGCGGCATCGTCAAAACCTGCCCTATGCCCATGAAGCGCTCCCGGGTCTTGACGATGGTCGCGATGATCAGCGAGAAGGTGGAGAAGAGCGCGGCCCCGATGACCACGAGAAGCAGGACGCCGAGAATGGTCAACGGATCCCAGCTGAGGCGGACTCCGAGGACAAAGGCCAGCGCGTAGATGATCGCCGCTTGCGACAGGCCGCGTACCCCGGCCGACAGTGCCTTCCCGAGCACGAGGGCCGAGCGGGAGGTGGGCGTCACCATCAGCTTGTGCACGACGCCCAGATCCCGCTCCCAGATGACGCTGATGCCATAGAAGATGGCGACAAAGAGAACGCTCTGCGCCAAGATGCCGGGCGCCATGAAGTCCAGGTAGGGTCGGCTCCCGGTTGGAATTACGCGCAGTCGGTTGAAGACCTCGCCGAAGAGCAGCAGCCAGAGCATCGGCTGCACGGCTCGGGTGATCAGTTCGGTCGGATCATGGCGCAGCTTCCACACCTCGAGTTCGACGATCATCAGCGTCTTGTCGACGAAGCGGTAGGCAGCCACCAGCGCCCAGGGAAGGGGGCGCGGACCGGACCTAACTGAGCCGCCGGAGCGTGCGTCTTGCCCTGGCTGTCTCACGGAACGTCCCTCCACTCTCGATGGCGCCGGCAGCATACCGCTCGAAGACATCGTCGAGTGTTGCGTCCGGACGGCCCATCGACGTCTTGAGCCCGGCCGTCGTTCCCGTCGCGGCGATGCGGCCGAGATGCATGATGGCGACGCGGTCGCAGAGTTCATCGGCCTCGTCCATGTAGTGGGTGGTGAGCAGGATGGTGGTGCCGTACTGCGACTTGAGGTCCCGGAGGTGAAACCAGACGGCGTCTCGCGCGATCGGATCGAGTCCCACCGTAGGCTCGTCCAGGAAGAGCAGGGGCGGCCGATGCAGCATCGCCTCGGCGATCTCCAGCCGCCGGATCATCCCACCGGAATAGGAGCGGACGACCTTCGAGCCCGCATCGGTCAACCCCATCAGCTCGAGGGCTTCATCGATCCGTGTACGACGTTCGCGTCGAGGCACCTCGTAGAGGCGCGCGAACACGCGCAGATTCTCGGAGCCGGTGAGGTCGCCGTCCACCGAGATCATCTGGGGGACGTAGCCGATCAGCCGCCGCACCTCGTTGGGCTGACGTCGAATGTCGAAGCCGGCGATCAGCGCCGTGCCCGAGGTCGGGGGCAAGAGGGTGGTCAGCATCTTGATCACCGTGGTCTTGCCGGCGCCGTTCGGCCCAAGAAGCCCGAAGACCTCGCCGCTCTCGATGGTGAAGGTGACCCGATCAGCCGCGACCACCTCGTGAAAGCGGCGAGTGAGTTCCCGGGTCTCGAGGATGATCACAGGGCCAGTCTAGGGCGATCGCGCCGGACCTGGGTCCATCGGCCTACCCTTGAAGCCGATGGCACCGAGCGTCCGGCTGATCGTGAATGGCGTCGAGCGGAGTGTCCCGCTCGAGCCGGAGCGCAGCCTGCTGGCGTGCCTGCGTGAGGAGCTTGGCCTGACCGGGCCGAAGCCGGGGTGTGGTGAGGGTGCCTGCGGAGCCTGCACCGTCTTGATCGACGGCCGACCCGAGCGAGCCTGCATCTACAGCCTCAGCGCCGCTTCCGGTCACCTCGTCACCACGATCGAGGGACTGGCTCGCGCCGGGCGTCTTCACCCCGTGCAGCGCGCCTTCGTGGAAACGGGCGCCATGCAATGCGGCTACTGCATTCCGGGCATGGTCCTCGGGACGGTCGCACTCCTTGCTGCGCAGCCTGACCCCACGGACGCGGATGTGGTCGCGGCCCTCGAGGGCCATCTCTGCCGGTGCTGCGGCTATCCGGCAATCCGGCGCGCCATCGCGCGTGCCGCGGAGCTGGCTCGGTCGGCAGACGAAGGCGATGGACCGGAAGCTGACCATGTCCCTCACGCGCCCGCGACCATCAGGTCGAGCCGCGGTCCCTGGGATCTGCTGGAGCCCGATGAACGAGACTACTTTTCGTCGCTGCCGGACGGGCTGGTCGTCGTGCTGCCGCCCGGCCGGAGCACGTGGTGGTCGACCGGCGGAGCCTGGCTGCACATCGGGGCAAACGGTATCGTGACGGCCTTCACCGGCAAGGTCGATGTCGGGCAGGACAATGGCACGGCCCTGGCGCTCCTCACCGCCGAGGAACTGCGTCTCCCCCTCGCCTCGATTCGCGTGGTGATGGGCGACACGGATGTCTGTCCCTTCGATGTGGGCACCTTCGGGAGCCGCTCGATGGCCGATGCCGGCGGATCCCTGCGGGCGACGGCGGTCGCTGCGCGCGAGCTGCTCATCGCCACAGCGGCATCTCGGTGGCGCGTCCAACCGGCCCAGCTCGAGGCGGCCGACGGTGTCATCCGGGTCCGGGGTGGCCGCCGCCGCATCGCCTATGCCGACCTGCTGAAGGGCGTGCGTCGGGTCGAGACGGTTCGCCGCAGAGCCGCCGTGACCCCGGCAGCCAGGTGGCGCACGGCGGGTCAGTCGGTGACCCGCCGCGATGCCGTGGAAATCGTGACCGGCATGACGCGGTATCCATCAGACCTGACCCGCCCCAACCTCTGGCATGGAAGAATCCTTCGGCCGCCGGCGTTGGGCGCCAGCCTAACGCTGGCGGATCTCAGTGGCGTCAGGGCGGAGCCCGGTATCGCCGTGGTCGAGGACGGCCCCTTGATCGGCGTCGCGGCGTCCGATCCCGCAACGGCCGACCGCGCCCTGGGATCGATCGAGGCGCACTGGCGGTTCGAGCCGCAGCCCAACGAGGCCGACCTCGAACAGTACCTGCGAGCGCATCCGCTTGAAACTCAGGGCTGGGAGGGCGCCGTCCACGACGAACGCGGCAGCGTGGCCCGAGCCCGCAGCGCCGCCCCGATCCGCCTCGAGGCGACCTACACCACCGCCTACATCGCCCACGCGCCGCTGGAAACTCGGGTCGCCCTGGCGGAATGGGAAGGCGATCGCCTCACGGTTTGGACCGGCTCCCAGCGACCATTCGCCGTGCGTGAGGGGCTCGCGGAAGCGTTCGAGCTTCCCGAAGCCCAGGTGCGGGTCGTGGGTCCGCTCACAGGCGGTGGGTTCGGGGGGAAGCACACCGAAGACATTGCGATTGAGGCTGCCCGCCTGGCCCGCGCGTCCGGACATCCGGTGAAGGTGCGCTGGACACGAGAAGAAGAGTTCATGTGGGCATACGTTCGTCCGGCCGCGGTCATCGACGTTCGCAGCAGCGCGACGACCGAGGGTCGGATCACGGCCTGGGAGTTCACGAACATCAACTCGGGGAGCGCCGCGCTTGAAACCCCCTACGAGATCTCCAACCAGCGGATCGACTTTCAGCCCGCAGCCTCGCCGCTTCCGCAGGGATCGTACCGGGCGCTCGCGGCGACCGCCAACACCTTCGCTCGCGAGTCGCACATGGACGAGCTGGCGCACCGGCTCGACCAGGATCCGCTGGAATTGCGCCTCGCCCACCTCTCCGATGAACGGCTGGCGGCGGTCTTTCGGACCGTGGCCGACCGCCTGTCCTGGGACCGCCGATCGCGCGGTGCGGGATCGGGCGTGGGGATCGCGGGAGGCATCGAGAAGGATGGCCGGGTGGCGACTGGCGTGGAGGTGCGGGCGCAGGCGGGACGTTCATTGGAGATCGTTCGGATCGTGACTGCCTACGACTGCGGGGCCATCGTCAACCCCGACAGCCTCAGGAACCAGGTCGAAGGTGCCACGGTGATGGGACTGGGCGGAGCCCTCTTCGAGGCCATCCACTTCGAGAACGGCCGCGTTTTGAACCCCGCATATTCCCGGTATCGCGTCCCCCGATTCTCCGACGTTCCCGCGATCGAGGTCGTACTGGTCGATCGCAGAGATGTGCCGCCGGCGGGGGCTGGCGAGACGCCGATGATCGCGGTGGCTCCGGCGCTGGCCAATGCGATCTTCGAGGCAACCGGGCAGCGGCTGCGCTCGCTCCCATTGCTGCCAAACGGGGTCCTGCCCGGGCGCCTTCCCGGAGATCGATCAGGAGTCACAGACTCGGGATCAGCACCGCGATAACGCCCGAGCAAGGATGCGTCAAAGTGCCGGCGCACAGATCCGATCCGGCCGAGGTCCCGTTCGCCTTGGGCCCATCGCCTCTGGCCGCCCCACGGAAATCAGGCCACCCTCATGTGGCGGGAGGCCAAGAAACGTGGCGAATCCAACCGTCCTTCTGAGGGACGTGGCGAGCGTGATTCGGGAAAGGCATTCGTCGAGGGTCGCCTTCGACTCGGCCCGACCGGTGCCAGAAGAGGACATCAGGCGCATCCTGGAGGCCGCCCGCTGGGCGCCGACGCCCCACAACATGCAGAACTTCGAGATCGTCGTCGTCGATGACAAGCCTCTGTTGGAGAGGCTCGGGAAGATCCAGTTCAGGGTCTCGGCGGAGTTCATGCGGGAGAACTACCAGCAGCTTTCCTTTTCGGTTGAAGAGCTGAAGAACAAGAAGGTGGGGGTGCTGGCGGCGATGTTCCCGCCGTCATGGACCGATCCCGCCAGCTTCGACGACGTCCATGGGGATGGTGAGCCTCGAATGCTCCTGGACATGATCAACGGCAGTCAAAGCCTGATCCTCGTCACTTATGACGCTCGCAAGAGGGCTCCGGCGTCGGCCGGTGATGTCCTGGGAATTCTGGGTCTCGGCTGCGTCATGGAAAACATGTGGCTTACGGCAGAGTCACTGGGGATAGGCCTTCAGATCATCAGTTCCTTCAGCGCCGTGGAGGAGGAGATCAAGCAAGTGCTCGACATCCCTGAACCGATGAGACTTGCGTACGGGCTGCGCTTGGGCTATCCGATTGCGCCCACCACGCCCGTGCGGGTACGCCGCGACCTGAAGGATTTCGTGCACTCCAACCGATATGGCAGGCATCTCGCTCGCCGTCCCGTGTGAATCCCTCGCATCAGCCGTGTCAGGTCCTGACCCGGGCGACTTCCATCGCCGGGCGGCGGCCCCAGCGCAGCCGGATCGCCAGGTATCCGGCCGTGATCAACGGAAGGACATAGATGATGACGAGGAGCGTCGCCTGCACGACTGCCTGCAGCGCCGGCGGTCCCGCGGGCGGGCAGGTGTTCTGGATGACGGTGCCCGCCGCATTCCTCGCCACGACGCACACGGAGCCATGGCCGGCGACCGCGAACAGTCCGAGGAGCATCACCCCGAGATAGCCACCGGGCGGAACCAGCGTCCCGATCAGCTTGTCGCGTACCTTCCAGGCCGGCGACGCCCAGAGGAGGATGACGCCGATCGGCCAGAGAAACGGAACCAGGACGAGGGCGGCGATCTCGAGCAATCCCGGATGGTACGCCTCGGGGGCCCTCAGGCCCAGGCGTTCCCGGGCCTCCGCGACGACCACGGCCGGCTCGCCGAGGCGGTCGAGAATGTTGAGGACGGTGGCGTCGGTTTCCTGTGAGGCCTGGGCGCGCGCCTCGGCGATGTGGGCGCGCATGTCGTCGAGCAACTCGGTGCGCGCGGCGGCTGGCAGGTCCTCCGCGGCGGCGCGCAGTCGCGCCAGGTAGCCCTCGATCAACTGGTCGGCGTGCGGAGCGCTCATGATCTCCTCGCCTCCTGGAGGATTCCGTCGACCGCGGCGCGGAAGCTCGTCCATTCGTTCTTGAACGCGTTCAGGGCGCGCCGGCCGTCGGCCGTCAACTCGTAGTACCGGCGCGGCGGCCCGTCGCTCGACTCACGCCACTCCGTTTTCACGAGGCCATCGCGGCGCAGCCGGCTCAAGAGGGGGTAGAGGGTCCCTTCCGTCGTGAGCATGCCGGTCTTCCCGAGCGCCTCGATCATCTCGAACGCGTATCGCGGCGTATCGCGGATCAGCGCCATCACGCAGTACTCCAGAGCTCCGCGGCGCATCTGGCTGACGAGTCCGTCCGCGGGCACACTTGCAATGTAGCACAAGCTTCCTTGTGGTGCAAGGTACTGGCGGCGCGCCGAACCCCCTATCAGAGATGATTGACACGCGGCATGAGCTCGTCGATCACGTTCGTCTTCATCACGACCTTCCTGGCCTCGACGGTTGAGGCGATCGAGATGGTCACCATCGTCGTCGGCGTGGGGGCGACCCGCGGCTGGCGCTCGACCTTGATCGGCGCCTTGTCCGGCTTCGCGGTGCTGGTCGCGATCGTGGCGGTGGCCGGGGCAGCGTTGAACGCGATTCCGATCGGCACCCTGCGGCTGGTGGTGGGGACGCTGCTGCTGATCTTCGGTCTCCAGTGGTTTCGCAAGGGCGTGATGCGCGTGGCGGCGCGCGGCTTCGCCGGCGTCAGGGAGCTCGAGGAGCACGGCGAGCGCTGGGAGGGTCCGGGCATGGACTGGACGGCCTGGCTGCTCGCCTTCAAGGGCGTCGTCCTCGAGGGCCTCGAGGTCGCCTTCATCGTCGTCACTTTCGGCGCCACGGCGCACCATCTCGGCTGGGCGGTGATCGGCGGCGTGAGTGCGGTCGTGATCACCGGCGCAGTCGGGTTCGGCATCCATCATTCGGTGACTCGGATTCCGCGCACCGTGCTGCAGGTGATCGTGGGTGTCATGTTGACCACGTTCGGCACCTTCTGGTCCCTCGAAGGTCTTGGCATCGAGTGGCCGGCCGGCGACGGGGCGATCCTGGGTCTGCTCTCCCTCTACCTGCTCACGGCGCTGGCCTACATCACGCTGGAACGCCGGCGCCTGCTCGGGCTGAACCCAGGAGTGTAGCCGTGGGACGGGTCGCCTACTGGATCAAGGGCTTCGGCTTGTTCTGGTACCACTTCATCATCGGAGATGACTGGTTGCTGGCGGCGAGCGTGGTGGCAGGCCTGATCGTCACCGCGGTCCTCCGGGCTGCGCGGGTCGACGCCTGGTGGGTCGTCCCGCTGCTCGCGATCGTGATGGTCGGCGTGAGCTTGCGGCGGACGAGCCGCCGCGTGGCATGAGCCGCTGATGGCGAGCCAGATCGCGGTTGTCGGGCTGGCCACCATGGGTCAGAACCTGGCGCGCAACTTCGCCAGCAAGGGTTTTCCGGTCAGCGTCTACAACCGGACGAGGTCGCGCACCGACCAGCTGATCGCGGAGCACGGCCACGAAGGTCCGATCACGCCCGCCTATTCGGTCGAGGAACTGGTCGGCCAGGTCGCCCGCCCGCGGCCGATCCTGATGATGGTCAAGGCCGGCTCCCCGGTCGACGAAACCATCGCTCAGCTGCTGCCCCACCTCGATGCGGGCGACATCCTGATGGACGGCGGCAACTCCCACTTCACCGACACGGTCCGCCGCGGCGCCGAGGTTGAAGCCCGAGGAATTCAGTACCTGGGCATCGGGATCTCGGGCGGCGAGGAGGGGGCGCTGAAAGGCCCCAGCATCATGCCGGGCGGGCCGCGTGCCGGCTACCAGCGGGTGGAGGCCATGCTGACCCGGATCAGCGCCCAGGTCGGGTCCGATCCGTGCTGCACGTACATCGGCCCGGGCGGGGCCGGACATTACGTGAAGATGGTGCACAACGGGATCGAGTACGCGGACATCCAGCTGATCGCGGAGGCGTACGACCTCCTGCGCAACGCGCTCGGGCTCGGCGCCGACGACCTGGCGCAGACGTTTGAGGCCTGGAACCAGGGTGACCTGGAGTCCTACCTGATCGAGATCACCGCCCGGGTGTTGGGGCATCGTGATCAGCGGACCGGAAAACCGCTGGTCGACGTGATCGTGGACGAGGCGGAGCAGAAGGGGACCGGCAAGTGGGCCTCGCAATCCGCCCTCGACCTCGGCATCCCGGTCACGGCGATCACGGAGGCCGTCTTCGCCCGATTCGTGTCGGCGCTCAAGCGCGATCGGATGGTGGCGGCCACGGTGCTCCCCGGCCCCAGGCCGGAGTCGCGCACAGGGGACAGCGCAGCCGCCTTGATCGAAGACGTGCGCACCGCGCTCTACGCCTCGAAGCTGATCGCCTACGCGCAGGGCTTCGAGCAGATGCAGGCGGCATCCCGTGAGTACGCCTGGAACCTCGACCTCGGGGCAGTCGCCCGGATCTGGCGAGGCGGCTGCATCATCCGGGCCCGCTTCCTGAATCGCATCACGCAGGCGTATGCGGGCGATCCGAACCTGCGCAACCTCTTGCTGGCCCCCTATTTTCGCGACGTCATGACGACCGCTCAGGATGCCTGGCGCCGGGTCGTCGCTCTCGCCGTGGAATGGGGCGTGCCGGCCCCTGCCTTTTCCTCGTCGCTCGCCTACTACGATGCCTATCGCCGGGATCGCCTTCCCGCGAACTTGATCCAGGGCCTGCGCGACTACTTCGGGGCCCACTCGTATCGGCGCATCGACCGGCCCGGCTCCTTTCACACCCGGTGGGGACAGGACGGTGAGGAGGTATCGGTCTCGGGACCATGACCGTCGCGGTCGACTCGCGCGGACTGAGCAAGGATTACGGAAAGGGCCGCGGTCTGTTTGATCTCGACCTCCAGGTGCAGGAAGGCGAGGTCCTTGGCTACCTCGGGCCCAACGGCGCCGGAAAGACGACCACCATTCGGCTGCTGATGGGGCTGATTCATCCCAGCGCCGGCGCGGCCAGTATCTTCGGCCTCGATTGCCAGCGCCAGGCGGTCGAGGTCAAGCGGCACGTCGGCTACGTCGCCGGCGAGTTGCCGCAGTTCGGCGGCCTCCGAGGCACCGAGATCGTCGCGTACATGGCAGGGCTGCGCGGCGGGGTCGATGAGACGGTCGTCGCCCAGATCTGCAAGCGCTTCAGCCTGGATCTGGGTCAGCGCTTCCGCGAGTACTCGCGAGGCAACAAGCAGAAGCTCGCCATCGTGCTCGGTTTCATGCACCGGCCACGGCTGCTGATCCTCGACGAACCGACCGGAGGCCTCGATCCGCTCAACCAGCAGGAGTTCTACGACATGTGTCGCGAGTCGCGTGAGGCCGGCGCGACCGTCTTCCTCTCCTCGCACATCCTGTCCGAGGTGGAGAAGATCAGCGACCGCGTCGGCATCATCCGCGACGGGCGCCTGGTAAAAGCGGCAAGGCTGAGTGACTTGCACGAGATCCGGTTTCACCAGGTCGAGATCGAATTCGATGGGCCGGTCCCGCTGGAGGCCATCTCTGCCGCCGGGGTCGATCGGGTCGAGGTTGACGGCCGGCGGCTACGCTGCATCGTTCGGGGCAGCTTCGATCCGCTGATGAAGGCGCTCGCCAGCGCGCGCGTCAAGACCTTCGTCAGCCACGAGCCGAGCCTCGAAGAAGTCTTCCTGACCTTCTATCGCGACGGCGGGCAGCTGAACTCGGAGGACGTCACGCCGACCGGCGAGAAGGCCTGACCGCGTGTTCCGGCTGACCTGGCGCCTTCAGCGAGCCGGGCTGCTCGCCATGAGCGCCTTCGGCATCTTCTACGGCCTGGTCCAGGCGGCCGCCTACAACGCGGTGGCGGGAACGACGCCGGCGGCACGGCTTGAGTTCGGGCAACAGATGGAGACGGTCGGGCGCCAGTTCAGCCTCTTCCTCCCGCTGCCGCACGGGGTGGAAACGGTCGGCGGCTTCATCCAGTGGCGGGTGTACGGGGCCCTGCCTCTCCTCTTCGGATTCTGGGCCCTGCTGTCAGCCGCAGGCGCCACCCGCGGCGACGAGGAACGCGGGCTGGTGGAGCAGTGGCTGGGGGCCGGCGTCGGCCGCGCGCGCTACCTGCTGACCCGGGTCGGAGTCTTCGCGGTTGCGGCCGCGATCGCGATCGCGCTGACCTCGGCCGCGATCGAGGTGGGTGCGGCGGGCGCGGGCTCCGTCCTGCCGGCCCAGCCGGTTGGGGAGGTGTCGCTCGCGCTGCTGGCGCTGACCCTGGCGGTCTACGCGATGAGCATGGCGGCGGCGCAGTTCGTGGTGGGACGCGTGCCGGCGACCGGGCTCACCGGCCTGGTGGTGGCGGTGACCTACTTCATCAACAGCCTGAGCCGGACCGTGACCAGCCTGAGTCCGGTTGCCCGGGTGATCTCGCCCTTCTACTACTACGACCTGAGCAGGCCGCTCGCGCCCGGTGGAACGTTCGACCTGGCCGCCACCATCGGGCTGAGCGTCGCGGCCGCGGCGCTGGTCGCGGTCAGTCTGTGGTTGTTCCGCATTCGCGACCTCGGCGCTCCGCTCTACCGAGTGCCGGTCCGCGATCGGCCGTATACGGACAAGCCTTCGCCGAATCCTCTGCTGCGCCTGCCGGTCCTCTCAATCGTCTACGAGCAGCGGCTGGGCGTTCTCGCCTGGTCACTCGCCTGCGCCACGCTCGCCTTCTACCTGGCCTCGATCGGGCGGCAGATGCTCGACCTGGTCAAGGGGGCGACCGGATTCCGCGCCTACCTCACCCTGATCGGGCACGGCGATCCGTACGCCGCGCTCACCGGCTTCCTCTGGTTCGGCATCTTCCAGGCCCTGCTGGCGGTCTTCGCCATCACGCAGGTCGCCCGGTGGTCGTCAGATGACAACGAGGGACGCCTCGAGATGATCCTCAGCGCGCCCGTATCACGCACTCGTGTCGTGCTCGAACGGGCGGCTGGCCTGCTGGTTCGCACCGCGCTGATCATCGCCGTCAGCTCGCTGGGGCTATACGCGGGGGCGGCATCCGCGAGCATCATGCTGAACCCGGGCAGCCTGACGGTCGCCTCGCTCGTCCTCATTCCCTTCGGGCTGAGCTTTGCCGCGATCGGCGCCGTCCTGGCCGGCCGCGCCCCGCGGGCGGCCGTCGGCGTGCTCTCCGCCTACGCCTTCCTGAGCTATCTGCTGACCGAGCTTGGGCCGCTGGTCAAGTGGCCCGACTGGACGCTCAAGCTGTCGGTGTTCTCCCTCTACGACTCGCCCTTGACGAACGGGGTCGACTGGACCGGGTTGGGGATCATGTCCGCGGTCACGATTGCGGGCTTCGCGATCGGGACCGTCCTGATGCAGCGGCGCGACGTCGGCGCCTAGCGGCAGCGGGAGGCGATCCGGCCGTCGTGACGCAGCCTCGCTGAACCGGGCAGGTCGAGCACCGCGGCCGGCGGGCGACGCAGACCATGGCCCCGAGGTCCATCAACGCCTGGTTTAACCGATGCGCCTCTCCGCGCGGGATCACGTCGCCAGCCAGTGCCCAGAGTGCGGGCCGCCGGGCCTGCTGAAGCCCGAAGTACCGGGTCAGCACGCGCGCGACGTTCGTGTCGAGGATGGGCGCGTCCTCGTGAAAAGCGAAGCTCATGACCGCGCCCGCCGTGTACCGGCCGACACCTTTCAGCCGTCGCAGTTCGGGCAGCGTCCGCGGGAAATATCCGGAGCGGGCCTCGGCCACCTCCAGCGCCATCTCCTTCAACCACCGGCCGCGCACCTTGTAGCCGAGCGGATCGGTTACCTGGCGGATCTCCTCGAGCGGCGCCCGCGCCAGCGCCTCGACGGTGGGATAGGTCGAGAGAAAGCGCTCGTAGAAGGGGATCACGCGCCGGACCTGCGTTTGCTGAAGCAGGATCTCCGAGACCACGATCGCGTAGGGATCCGTCGTCTTCCGCCAGGGTAGGTCGCGGCCGTTGAGCGCGTACCAGGCCACCACGCGTCGGGCGAACCGCCGCCGGCGTCCAGCGGAGATCGGCTGGACGCCCATCGCCGACGCTCGGGCCTACAGGCCGCCCATCACGACGCTCTTCTCGGCGCTGTAGAAGTCCAGGACCTCGGTCCCATGCTCCTTACCGAAGCCGCTGTGCTTGGTGCCGCCGAAGGGCAGCTCGTCGTGGGCGA
>DASQGL010000151.1:0-4861 GCA_035632635.1 Candidatus Limnocylindrales bacterium | reverse complement strand
GAGCGTGATCTGCGCGGCAGCCACCGCGGCGATGGCCGTTCGGACGCGCAGGAATGGTGGCAGCCTCATGGTTCTCATGACGGCAGGACCTCCCGGAAGTTCCCCGGCGACACGGATCGTCACCGGCCAGACCGGCGATGGGCGTACGCTGTCGATCGTGATCCGGTGGCTTGACAACCTGCATATGGCCCGTTTCACCAGCGGGCCACCGGCGTGAGGCGGATCGCGGCGATCGCCATCGGGTACGTGCTTGCGGGCGCCTTCATCGGATACGCCAGCCTGGCCGCCGGTCCGGTCGCGGCGACGCTTGCGGTCGTCATGGTGATCGTGCTGGTCATCCGGTTCCGGCACCAGCCGGAGCGGCCGGGCGCCTTCCTGCTCGGGATCGGGCTGGCGGGCGCGGCCACCCTGCTGCACGTGATCGCGACCTGCGTCGCGCCGGGCTGCTCCTACGCTCCGAGCACCTGGCCGGGAGTCTTCGTCTTCCTCCTCCTCGCGGCGATGGGCGGCTGGTTGCTGCTGCGGGCGGCCGGCATGGCGCGACGTGCCGGGGCGCGCAACCCGTTCTCCTGACCTTCACCTCGCACGTCGCCTTTGACAGGCAGCTGTCACAACTCTCCTACATATTGTCCTGAACATGTGCGAGGGCATGCGGCGCGATCCGATGGAGGCGCTGACCGAAGCGGTCGACCTGGTCGTCGGCTTCATGACAGAGGCTCCCAGCGCGGCCCTCGGCCAGGCGCTGAGCGATTGCCGGCGCCAGCAGGACCGGCTCGAGGCCGCCTTCACCCAGGGCACCGGGCGCTTCGCGGCCAACCGCGAGTTCGTCGCCGAAGGCGCGCCCAGCGCCGTCTCCTGGCTGAAGACCAACTGCCGGCTGAGCGGCGGGGCGGCCGCAGAGCGGCTGGGGATCGCGCGCCAGCTGAATGAGCTGCCTGCGGCAAGCGACGCCTTCGCACGCGGCGATCTCGGCTACCAGCACATGGCGCTGATCGCCAGGACCGCGACCCAGGTCGGCGCAGCGGCAATCCGCGACGCCCAGCCGATGCTGCTGGAGAGCGCGGCCAGCCTCGACCCGACGCGCTTCAGCCTGGTCACGCGCCACCTCCGCAACGCGATCGACCCCGACGGGACGCTCGCCGATGCGAATCGCGCCTACGACCAGCGCTACGTCCACCTGAGCCAGTCCCTCGACGGCATCTTTTTCCTCGACGGCCGCCTGGATCCGGTCAACGGAGCCACCCTGCAGACCGCGCTGAACGCCCTGAGCAAGCCGATCGCGGGCGACACGCGGAGTGCGGAGCAGCGGCGCGCCGACGCGCTCTGCGAACTCTCGCGCCGCCAGCTCAACGGCGGCACCCTGCCGCTTGTCGGCGGGCAGCGGCCGCATCTCATGGTGAAGGTCAGCGCGGCAACCCTGGCGGGCGCCCCAGGGTGCGAGGCTGGCGACCTCACCTGGGGTGGGACGATCCCGGTCGCGACCGTCCGCCGACTGGCGTGCGACGCCGCCCTGACGGTCATCCCGCTCGACGACAAGGGCGAGCCGATCGATGGCGGGCGGGTCAACCGGATCGTGCCCCCCGCGTTGCGGCGGGCACTGACCGCGCGCGACGGCGGCTGCCGCTTCCCCGGCTGCGATCGACCGATCGACTGGACCGAGGCGCACCACCTCACGCACTGGGCGGACGGCGGTGAGACCACGCTGAAGAACACGGCCCTGGTCTGCCCCTTCCATCACAACCTGGTGCACGAGGGCGGCTGGGACATCGTCCGTCAGGACGACGGATCGTTTGTGGCCATTCGCCCGGGATCGCGCGGGCATGCGCGCCGCGATCCGCCGTCCTCGCGATCGGCCTGATCAGTCGGCGGCGGCCGGGGCGGGCGACGTGAGCGCGCCGCCCTGGGGTTGCGCCTGCCGGGACGCCGCGACCCGGTTGCGGATGCCGACCGCGTTGACCACCGCCCCGATCACGAGCAGCAGCGCGGCGATCACCATCGCCAGGTGGAACGCCGCGGTCGAGGCGTCGCGCACCACCCCGATCAGGCTGTGGTCGGCGGGCATGTTCAGCGGGCTGACCTTCGCCCGAAACGCCGGCGAGGTGACGTCGACGCCGGGCAGGCGCTCGGCCAGATAGGCATAGAAGCTGTTGGTCAGGAAGATGAAGATCAAGGCCCCGGCGAGCTGCGGGCCGACCCGCGAGATCGCGTTGTTGATCGCCGACGCCACCCCGGCGTTGTGGACCGGCACCGACGACATCAGCGCGGTGGTGAGCGGCGCGACCAGGATGCTGATCCCGAGCCCGAACAGGACGCCTGACGGCAGGATGTCGATGAAATAGCTCGAGGGCGGCACCAGCGAGGCCGGGTGGCTCAGGTTCAGCGTCCAGGCCATGCTCGAGGCGGGGATCCGCGTGTACCAGAGCACCCCCAGCGCCATGATGGCCGGCCCCACCGCCATGAACCAGCGCGGCCCGAGCCGAGCCGCCAGCTTGCCGAAGCGTGCCGACAGGAAGATCAGGAACAGCGACCCGGGCAGGGAGGCGAGGCCGGCGGCCGCCGCCGTGTAGCCGAGCGTGCCCTGGACGAACACGGCGACGTAATACCCCATCACGTACAGGGCGCCGTAGATCAGGAGGGTCGAGATGTTCGTGACCGTGAAGTTGCGGGACCGGAACAGGCTGAGCGGGATCAGCGGATGCGGCGCGCGCGCCATCCAGATCGGCAGCACCGCGGTGAAGACGACGCCGACCCCCAGCCCCAGGTAGCCGAGCGGATCGCGCCAGTCGCGCTGCTGCCCGTAGATGGCGCCGAACGCCAGGCCGCCCACCGCCAGGGCGACGATGGCGGCCCCGATCCAGTCGAAATGCCCGGAGGCCTCCTCGTCGCGGCTCTCGGGCACGTGGCTCACGGTTGCCCACAACCCGATGGCGATCAGCGGCACGTTGAGGAAGAAGGCCGCGCGCCAGGACAGCGTGTCGACCAGCAGACCGCCGACGACCGGCCCCAGGATGGTGGTGGCGCCCGACGCGCCCGCCCAGATGCCGAAGGCGCGCCCCTGCTCCTCACCCTGAAAGTTCGCCGTGATCAGCGCCAGCGACCCGGGCACCAGCATCGCGCCCGCGGCGCCCTGCAGGATGCGAAAGGCGACCAGCGTCTCCATGCTGGGGGCGAGTCCGCACAGCACCGAGGTCAGCCCGAATCCGAGGAGCCCCAGCGCGAACATCCGCTTGCGGCCGTAATAGTCGTTGAGCGCGCCCGCCAGGATCAGCAGCGCGCTGAGGGTGAGCAGGTAGGCGTTGTAGACGTAGCTCTGACCCTCGAGCACGCCGAACAGGCTGCGGGGCAGATCGCGCCCGATCCGGGGCAGGGCGACGTTGACCACGGTCGAGTCGAGGAAGACGATCCCCGACCCCAGGACCGCCGCGACGATGATCCAACGCTTGACCGGCACGCTCCCTCCTTGGCCCGAGTTCGGGTGTCTCCGATTCTGAGGCAACCGGCGGTCGAGCCCCACATCCGCGCGCAATTGCACAGATAGTGGCCAGAACGCGACAAATCACCGGGGACCGGCTATACTGCCTGCCTCCGGAACCCGCGGCGTCCAGGCACAGGACTCTCTCCACGTTGAACCAGATTCCGCATCCAACCCGCGTGTCGGGCTCCCAGCGCCGGGAGCCGTCGGCGGTCACGGCCGCCCGCCGGGTGGGCAGCACCCTGCTGGCGGTGCTCATCCTGCTGCTGGTGCTCCTCACCAGCGCCCAGGACTCGATCTATGACCAGATCCAGGGCAAGACGAATCAGCTCAACGGCGTCAACGGCCAGATCAGCGCCGCCCGCGGCCAGCTCAACGTCCTGCTCAGCCAGGATGCCGCACTGCGGCGGCAGATCGCGGCCCTCAATGCCCAGATCGCGCAGGTGACCCAGCAGATCCAGGACGAGACGGCCAAGCTCGACCAGCTCAAGGCCCAGCTCGAGGTCATCCGGGCGCAGCTGGCCGCCAAGGAGGCGGAGCTGGCGAAACACATCGCGGAGTACGGCCGCAGCATGCGGCTCATGTACAAGACGGGGACGGTCAGCCCGCTCGAGATGATCCTCTCGGCCGGCAACTTCACCGACCTGCTCAACCGGATCTTCTTCTTCAACGACATCGTTCGGGACAACCGCCGGCAGGTGGATGAGCTGCGCCGGGAGCGCGAGGTCATCCAGGCGCTCAAAGCCGACATGGATGCCAAGGTCGCCGAGCAGGCCCAGGTGGTGGCGTCGATCAAGGCCCAGCAGGCTCAGCTGGAAGCGGCTCGGGCCCAGGTCGCCGCCCAGCAGGCGCAGGTCGCCGCCCTCGAGGCGCAGATGCAGCAGTACCTGCAGCAGGAACAGGCGCAACGGGCCGCCCTCCAGGCGGAGCTGCAGACGCTGATCCTGGAGAGCCTGCGCGCCCACTCCTCCGGACATTTCAACTGGCCGATCAGCGGGGTCATCACCCAGGGCTTCGGCTGCACCGACCTGATCTCCGAGCCGTATGACCCGAGCTGTCCCAGCGGGCACTTCCACACGGGCATCGATATCGCCACCGGCTACGGGACGCCCGTGGTCGCCGCCGACGGCGGCATCGTGCACGACCTCAACATGGTCTGCTCCTGGGGGCTGTGCGGATTCGGGCACTACGTCGTGATCGTCCACGCGGGCGGCTTCACCAGCCTCTACGGCCACCTCTCGGGCTGGGCGGTCGGCGATGGGGCGGTGGTGCCGCAAGGCACCGTGATCGGCTACGAGGGCAGCACCGGCAACTCGACCGGACCCCACCTGCACTTCGAGATCGACCTGAACGGAACGCCGGTCAACCCGCTCGCCTATCTCCCCTAGC
>DASQGL010000150.1:0-27184 GCA_035632635.1 Candidatus Limnocylindrales bacterium | reverse complement strand
GGCTCTGTGTCTAACCGGTCATGGTATCGGGACCGTGTCAGGTGGGCAGTTTGACTGGGGCGGTCGCCTCCCAAACGGTAACGGAGGCGCCCAAAGGTGCCCTCAGGCTGGATGGAAATCAGCCGTGGAGTGTAAAGGCAGGTGAAGGGAGCTTGACTGTGAGACGGACAGGTCGAGCAGAGACGAAAGTCGGGCTTAGTGATCCTACGGTTCTGTGTGGAAGGGCCGTGGCTTAACGGATAAAAGCTACCCCGGGGATAACAGGCTTATCACGCCCAAGAGTTCACATCGACGGCGTGGTTTGGCACCTCGATGTCGGCTCGTCGCATCCTGGGGCTGGAGTAGGTCCCAAGGGTTGGGCTGTTCGCCCATTAAAGCGGTACGCGAGCTGGGTTTAGAACGTCGTGAGACAGTTCGGTCCCTATCCGTGGTGGGCGCAGGAGACTTGAGAGGAGTTACCCTCAGTACGAGAGGACCGGGGTGAACGGACCTCTGGTGTCCCGGTTGTCATGCCAATGGCATTGCCGGGTAGCTATGTTCGGATGGGATAAGTGCTGAAAGCATCTAAGTACGAAGCCCACCTCAAGATAAGGTCTCCCACTGGGTTAACCAGGTAAGACCCCAGCGAGACCAGCTGGTTGATAGGCCGCAGGTGTAAGACGGGCAACCGTTTCAGCTGAGCGGTACTAATAGGTCGAGGGCTTGACCATCTATCACACTTCTCAGCGCGACGTCCGCATGGACGTCGGCAGCTGGGTCCCGCGTGTGCATCATGCGGTTCCCTGAAAGCACTTCTTCGCAGCGATCGAAGGAAAAAGACTTCGGTGACCATAGCGACGGGGAAACACCTGTTCCCATCCCGAACACAGCAGTTAAGCCCGTCAGCGCCGATGGTACTGGGCTGGCAACGGTCTGGGAGAGTAGGTCATCGCCGAGGTCTTTTTCTTTTTGTCCAGCACAATAGTCATCGTGGGCGAGGAGCCGACGGCAAGACGCAAGCACCCAGAGCTGACGCCCGACCAGCTGGCGGAGCTCCAACCGGGGCTCGCCGAGCTGATGCCGCAGGTCGGCGACCGCTACTGGATCGCCTACTACGCCGCGAAAGGCGGCAACTGGGCGCTGGCCGCCTATCAGCTGCGTCATCTCTCCCAGCTCCTTCGCAAGGGCGCGATCACGCGACCCAAGCACGCCGCCAACCTGATCGAGTACGAGCAGACCAGCATCGGGCCGCTGATGCAGGCGATCAAAGCCCGCGACTTTCTGGCGTTCGAGCGGGCCTACCAGGCCGGCATCGCGCTGGCCAACCAGCTGCATCGCGACCTCGGCCATCCGGACATCGTCTGGCGGCTTCCGGACCGGCCACCCGACCAGTTCGACCTGGGCCCTCAACCTGAGCCGCCGCCCAAGGCGCGCTAGCGCAGGAGTTCGCGGCGGACCGTCAGCCGATCGACCAGGTCGACCTTCACGCGGACCCCCAGGCCCCAGCGCCCGGGCACGTCGATCAGCCCACCCTTCTTCAAGATGAACGGCGGGTCGACGATGTCCTCCGCCCAGTAGCGGTCGCTGGCTGACAGGTCGCCGGGCAACCGGAAGTTCGGGAGCGACGCGAGCGCGACGTTGCCGGCGCGACCGATCCCCGTTTCCAGCATGCCGCCGCACCAGACCGGGATGCCGCCCGCCGCCGCCAGGTCGTGAATGCGTCGCGACTCCGCGAATCCGCCCACCCGCCCGGGCTTGATGTTGATGACCCTGCAGGCGTCGATCTGGAGGGCCTGCCGGGCATCGCGGGCACTCTCGATACTCTCGTCCAGGCAGATCGGCGTCCGCATGCGCTGCTGCAGCGCCGCGTGGTCGATCAGGTCGCCGGGCGGGAGTGGCTGCTCCAGCATGAGCAGCCCGTAGCGGTCGAGCTCCAGCAGGTGATTGAGGTCATCGATGTCGTAGGCGGCGTTCGCGTCCGCCATGAGCGAGATCTCCGGGTATCGCTCGCGCACGGCGCCGACCGCCAGGACATCCCACCCCGGCTCGATCTTGATCTTGATGCGGCGATACCCTTCCTGCAGATGACCCGCGATCAGCGCAAGCAGGGCGTCGGTCGTCGGCTGAATGCCAATGCTGACCCCGGTCTCGATCCGGTCGCGGGTGCCCCCGAGGTAGCTCGCCAGCGATTTCCGAGCACTCTCCGCGAGCGCGCCCGTGAAGGCCATCTCGAGCGCCGCCTTCGCCATGTGGTGTCCGCGGACCGGCAGGAACAATCGCTCGAGCGCCGCCACGTCCGGGATGTCCCGACCGAGCATGGACGGGATCAGGTATCCGCGCATGATCTGCCAGGCCGTCTCGACCGTTTCGGACGAGTACCAGGGTCCCTCCCCGGCGACGCATTCGCCCCACGCCGAGCGTCCGCCAATCTCCAGCCGAACCAGCAGCGGATACCGGTCCTGCTGCTCCCCGAAGCTCGTCCGGAACGGCTTGAGCAGCCGCATCTTGAGCACGCGCAGTTCGACGGCCTCGATTTTCACGGGATTCGGTCCATCACGTACCACCCGTCACGGAGGAATCCGGCGGCGCACAGCCCGGCCTGGAGCGCTCGCTCGAACGCCGCGCGGCTTTCCAGGCGCCATCGCCGAGCCAGCGCCAGGTCGGCGCGCTTGACCGCTTGAAAGTCCACGGGGACGCCGATCAGGGCCGGCCGGTCGGCGCGGGGCTGTCCTGTGCCCGGTTCCGGCTCGCCGTTGCGGCCCACCTGGAGCAAGACCGTCGCCTCCGCGGGCCGGTGGTCGGGGCCGCGATGCGGATTGAGGATCCACCATTCGGCCTCGAATCGATCCGATGGGACGCCCCGGTTCAGCTCATCCTCCATGTCGCCGTAGTGATTGCGATCGTAGAGCCGGGCGATGGCGCCAAGTCGCTGCAGGTTGAGGTAGGCGTTCTTCGCCTCGAGCGGGTCGAACGTCCAGGTGATCAGATCGTATCCGAGCTCGAGCGAGCGCTCGCGCTGCAGTTGCTTGAGGGCGAGACCCAGCCCGCGATCGCGAAACTCTGGCAAGACGCCAAGCTGGTGGCTGCACAGTCGAAGCCGGCCGTCGCGCTGCCCGAGGAAACCGAAGACGAAGCCCGCCAGCCGCCCGTCTGCCGTGAAGGCGCCGGCCACCACCCCGCCGTTGAGCTGCATGGTCTTGAGCAGCTCCCGGGGCACGACGTTGCGCTCGGCCGCGCCCCAGACGTCGCGGCTCATCGCTTCACAGGCGGCGTACTCGTCGTCGGTTTGGATGAGCCGGACGGCGACCGGGCCCGGCACGGCTCAGCGCGGAATCAGGCGCACGATCGGGAAGTCCCGATTCGTCTTCTTCCGGTAGCTCAGGTAGGGGGGATAGATCTGCACGAAGGTCGGCCAGAGCCGGTCGTGATCGGTTTGCCCGACCACTTCGGCCAGGGCGTCGAGCCGGCGTCCACCGATCTCGACCCGCACGTTCGGGTCGGCGCGCAGATTCCCATACCAGGCCGGCATGACCGGGCGGCCCCAGTTCGAGGCGATCACGGCATACCCCGGTCGATCGGACACGTAGTTCAAGGGGATGGGGTGCCAGGCACCCGTCCTGCGCCCGCGCGTGTGGAGGATCAGGATCCGCTCACGCACCATCCCGCCGCGAAAGACGCGGTAAAAGGGTCGAACCAACAGGTTCAGGACGCGGTCCGCCAGCACGACGGAATGGTATCAGCCGCCGGGGACGCGAGTCTCTACTTACAGGTCCAGGCGCTTTGCCGGCCGGCGTTGTAGAAGGTGAGCGCCGCGCGCGCCTGCGCCATCGGGTCCCAGATGTTCCAGCCCGGAAAATTCGCGTTCCAGGTCGACGGCATGAACTGGAAGAGTCCGCTGGCTCCGCTCGCCCGGTTGACCGCCAGCGGGTTGTAGTGGCTCTCGCAGTTGGCGACCCTGAGTGCCCAGGTCAAGCCAGGACTGCCGTTGAAGACGGCATAGATCGCCGCCAGCCCACTTCCGCCGGAACCGGGGGGCGGCGGCTGGAAGGCCGGTTTTGCGGCGGGCGCCGCGACCCGGGCCGGGGCCGCCGGCGGAGGCGGGGGCGGGGGCACCTCGCGTCGCTCGATCGCGGCTTCGCTGCTCACCAGGGAAGCCCGGAGGGTTCCGTCGAAGGCCATCGGCAGCGCGAGGGAGCGAGCCGCGACCGTGGGTTGGGCGGCCGACCGGGGGGCCTTCGGCAGGGCCGGCAGGACCAGCATCAATCCGAGGGCGAGCACGGTTCCGTGGGAGACGGCCGACAGGCCCGAGACCCGCGAGAGCGCCGCTGCCCGCCGGCTGAGCCGGTCGCGCCACCGCCAGTAGCGAAGCACGAGCCGGGCAGCGCCCCGAGACGGGAGCCTACGCTGGAGCCGGGTTCGCAGATTGTCCAGGGTTATGAACTCAGCGAAAACAGCAATAGCAACCCTTTCAACGCGCAAGGCCCCTTCCCTCCGGCACTTGGCTGACCGATCCTGGGTGGTCCGGCTTCAACCAAGCGGGAGCGCAAGGGTGTGACAGCGGCGTAACGGACCGTCGCTCACCCTACCACAGGCCCGTCGGCTCGCGTCAAGTGCCGAGATCGGCCTCAGATGCGCTCCAGCAGCCGTGAGAGGAGATCGGTGCGCTGGATCCAGCTCGAGACGAGCATATGTTCGGAGTCCGCATGCGCGCCGCCGCCATCCGGCCCCAACCCGTCGAGCGTCGGAACGCCGAGCGCCGCGGTGAAATTGCCGTCGCTGCCGCCTCCGACCGACGACTCGGGAAGGGCAAAGCCGAGCTCCCCCGCGATCGCCTGCGCGAGGGTGGCCAGGCGCGCCACGCCCTCGGACCGCTCGAGCGGCGGCCGGTCCAGGCCGCCGGTCACGTCCAGCACTGCCCCGTTCAGGACCGGGCGAAGTCCGTCGATCGCCCTCAGCACCCGATTCGTCTCCGCGGCCGACGCCAGCCGGACGTCGATCTGCGCCTGCGCCTCGGCCGCGACCACGTTCGGTCGGGTCCCGCCCGAGATGACGCCGACGTTGACCGTGGTGCCCTGGGTCGGGTCGGCGAGGTCGCGCAAGCGAAGGATCTGGTGGGCCAGCTCCTCGATCGCACTGACCCCCTTCTCGGGCTCGGTGCCGGCATGGGCCGCGCGTCCACGTACCCGCAGGGTGTAGTCCGCGATCCCCTTGCGCGCGGTCTTGATCGCCCCGCCGGTGGTGGCCGGCTCCAGCACCAGCACGGCTGCGGCGGTCTTGGCCCGGTCCTCGATCAGCGGCTTCGAGGAGCCGCTTCCGATTTCCTCGTCGGACGTCACCAGCACGACCACCGGGCGGCGTGGTCGCGCCGATCTCAGGGCGAAGGCGGTCTGGACGATCCCGGCCTTCATGTCGTAGCACCCGGGACCGGTCACCCGATCGCCGTCCTGGCGGAAGGGCAGGCGGGCCAGGGTGCCGGCGTCCCAGACGGTGTCGTAATGGCACAGGACGAGGATCGGCTCCGGCCCGTCGCCGAACCGGAACTCCAGGTGATCGCCGCGGTCCGTCTGGCGGTGACGGCGCGCGCTCGAGCCGGTCAGCCGCTGGAAGAGCGCGGCCACCGAATCGGCGCACCGGTCGCAGCGCGCCTTGTCCAGGGACGGCGACTCCGCCACCACCAGGGCCTCGAGCGCCTGGAGCATCTCCCTGGGGTCGAGCTCGCTCATCCGCCTCGCACTATCGCATACCCCCTTCCCAGTGGCACGCCCGTGTGCTACAACCGTAGGACCAATCAGGGAGGGACCGTCATGACTGTGACCGCGGCCGCAACCCCGACGCGTATTCTGCTCGACGAGCGGGAGATGCCCACGCGGTGGTACAACATCCAGGCCGATCTGCCCTACCCGCCGAGCCCGGTCATCCACCCCGGGACGCGGCAGCCGATCGGCCCCCAGGATCTGGCTCCGCTGTTTCCCATGGAGCTGATCAAGCAAGAGGTCTCGCAGGAACGGTACATCGACATCCCGCAACCGGTTCGAGAGGCCCTCAAGCTCTGGCGGCCCACGCCGCTCCACCGCGCGCATCGCCTGGAGCGCGACCTCGACACCACGGCGAGGATCTTCTACAAGTACGAGGGCGGCAGCCCGCCGGGCTCGCACAAGCCGAACACCGCGGTCGCCCAGGCCTTCTACAACAAGGCCGAAGGCACGAAGCGCCTCAGCACCGAGACCGGCGCCGGGCAGTGGGGCAGCGCCCTGGCGTTCGCCACCTCCCTGTTCTCCCTCGAATGCATGGTCTACATGGTGCGGATCAGCTACGAGCAGAAGCCGTACCGCAAGAGCATGATGCACGTGTGGGGGGCCGAGGTGATCCCCAGCCCATCGGACCGCACGAACGCCGGCCGTCGGATCCGCGAGCAGGATCCTGATTCGACCGGAAGCCTCGGGATCGCGATCTCCGAGGCGGTCGAGGACGCGGCCGGGCGCGACGACACGAAATACGCGCTGGGCAGCGTGCTCAACCATGTCCTGCTGCACCAGACGATCATCGGCGAGGAGGCGGTCGCCCAGATGGAGCGGGCGGGGGGCATGCCGGACCTCGTGGTGGGATGCGTCGGTGGCGGGAGCAACTTCAGCGGCCTCGCCTTCCCTTTCCTGCGCGACCGTCTGACCGGCCGGTCGCGGACGCGCTTCCTGGCGGTCGAGCCGGCCGCCTGCCCGACGATCACGAAGGGGAAATACACGCTGGACTTCGGGGACACCGCGGAGATGACGCCCCTGGTCCAGATGCACACGCTCGGCCATACGTTCGTGCCGGCCGGGATCCATGCGGGCGGACTGCGCTACCACGGCATGGCGCCGCTCGTCTCCGGACTCGTCGAGCACGGCTTCATTGAGGCGGTCGCCTATCCGCAGCGCACCGTCTTCGACGCCGCCGTGCAATTCGCCCGCGCCGAGGGCATCATCCCGGCGCCCGAGACCGCGCACGCGATCCGGGCCGTGATCGACGAGGCGGTCAAGGCCAAGGAACACGGCACATCGCCCGTGATCCTCTTCAACCTGAGCGGCCACGGCCTCCTGGACCTCGCCGCGTACGACAGCTACTTCAGCGGCAGCCTGGAGGACATTGTCCTCGAGGACTCGGCGATCGAACGCCTGGTGGCCGCCCTCTAAGAAGGATTGAGCGGGACCTTCGTCGCAGAAGGTCCCGCTCGAAACGACACGTGTGGGGCGTGTCGTGCTTATGCGCTCAGTGCAGGCCACCCTCCCGGGCGATCTCCGCCATCCGGGCTCGGTCCTGGGCTGACGACTCGCCGCCCTTCCGGCCTGCGGCTTTGGCCTCCTCGGACGAGAACTCGTGGGCCGATCCGCGCTCGTGCGCGGCGCGCCCGCCCTTGCTGCCGGCCGCCCGGGCCTCCTCGGAGGAGAACTCGTGCGCCGACCCGCGCTCGTGCGCGGCGCGTCCGCCCTTGCTGGCGATCTCCCGTTGCTTGCGGTCGTCCATCGACCCGAAGCCGCGCTTTCCTGTGTTCGCCATAGTCGTTGCCTCCTTGACCGCGCTGCGCGAACCCAGGTGCAGGCCACGCAAGTATTGTTAGCTTGGCTGTCACTTTACTTGCCAGTCGGACTACAGTCAAGCTCATCCGTGGCACGCCGTCGTGGCCCCGCGGCGTCGGCCGGATCGGTCAGTAGCTCGAGGGCTCGCGGCCGCCGAAGAATGCGCGCACGCGCTCGCCGAAGGTCGGACGTGGCCGGTAGGCGGGAGCGACCCGGCTGCCCATCGTGGATCGATCGGTGGAAGCCGGCTGATCGGCGACGACCGCGGGCTCGCCGCTGGCCGGCCGGTCGGTGTACGCCGGCGCGCCGGAGGCGATCACGGGTGCCGTGGCCGGGGCCTCGGCGGCGGACGTAACCCCGCGCAGCTGGCCGCGGAGGCGGGCATTCTCTTCGCGCAGACGGGTGTTGTCCGTGCGCAGGTCGGCGATGGTCGACTCATGCGTGGCGACGCGCCGGCGGACCGACCCGTAGCGAACGCCGTGCACGGCGCCGGCATAGATCATGTAGAGGAGGAACAGGACGCCGATCGCGACCGACGCCAGCACGACCGGGCCCCACGCGGGCACGGCGGACCAGTGCCAGGTGAAGAGCGTCATGTCGTGAGTCCAGGGGTTCTGGTACGCGTACACCCCGACCACCACGTACGCGGCGACCAAGAGCAGCAGGAACAGGATCATTGCGACTCCTCCAGTTAACTGATAACTTGAATATCAGTTTACCTGACAATCAGCTCTGGGTCAAGCGGGGAGAAGAGGATCGGCCGGCGGGGCCGGGCCAGGGCAGCCACGCAGCCGGTCAGATGGGGCGGGTCGCCGGCCGCGTCAGGGGTCGCAAAAGAGCGCACAATAAGATGGCGACCAGGATGAAACCCCCCACCATCCTGGTCGCCGTCGACGAACCCCCCACGTCGCGACCCCCACTGCCGCCAGCGTAGCCGAGCGTGATCGTCGGCGACATCCCCCGAACGAGCGAAAAACTGGGCGTGACCGGTTCCAACCGGGGGAGGGCGAACGGGGGAGGGGCTAGATCAGGTTCTGGCGGGAGGCGGCGGCGACCGCCTCGGCCCGATTGCGGGCGTTGAACCGGGTCAACAACGTCTCGATGTAGGTCTTGATCGTGTTCTCGCTCAGGTGCAGACGCGTGGCGATCATCGAGTTCGAATACCCCTCGGCGACCAGGCGCAGCACCTCCTGTTCCCGAGGGGACAGCTTCACCGAGGCGGGACCGTTCGGTCGGGCCGAGGTCAGGGCGACCGGGATCGTGTCGGCGTCGGCAACCGACTGAGGGCGGGCGCCGAGCGCGGCTCCCTGGTCGAGGGCTCCGCCGACCACGATCCGGTCGAAGGCGGCCACGATGGCGGCGGCCACCCCCATGATCAGGCTCCAGAGCAGGATGTCGGTCGCGTTGAAGGCGGTTCCGAAGAAGGCCATACGGACCGCCTGCAGCGCGATCATCCCCACGACGAAGATCGCCACCGCCAGCATCGCGCCTTCAGCCCCGTCGTACGCGACCATCCAGATGATGAGGAGCACGTAGGCGGCGTAGATACTGGTCGGGGGCGTCGTCCCGAACACGGCGAGCAAGCCGAAGAAGCTGACCGTGTCCAGCAGGGTCAGCCCCCGACCCAGTCGCAGGATCGCGTCATCCGCGGCCCGGGGAATCGTGACCATGGCCCAGCCGTTGTAGAGGGCGACCCAGATCAGCAGCAGGGCGAGGAAGAGGGGTGCGTGCGGCGGGAGGATCAGGCCGACCACCGCGGCGAACATGACGCCCGGCCATCGGACGAGCGTGCCCAGCCGGGCCAGCTGCCGGATCGAGCCGACGTTGAGCGTGGGACGGTCCGGGGTGTCGAGGATGCGCGGCAACGACCACATCGACGGCGTCGGTCTCCTACCCTGCCCCACCAGGGTGGCCTCATTCTATCGGCGGTGTTCGGCCCCGTAAAGCCTCAAGCGCCGATCACGGTGCGGACGGTGCCACGCAGCCAATCGGCGAAGGCGATCCGGTGATTGTTGGTGTCCGCGATGTAGAGGCCCGCAGGGGACGCGCTGAGCCCGCCGGGCTCGCGGAAGCGCGCCACCGTGGGCGCCCCGTCGGCGGATCCGGGTTCGCCCCCGCCCAGCCAGGTCGTCACCTCGCGCGTGCCGGGGTCGAGCCGCTTGATCTTGTTGTTGTAGCTGTCGGCGATGTAGAGCATCCCGCCGTGCGCGGCGATCCCGAGCGGATGCTGCAGCCGGACCGTCTCACCGGCTCCGTCCTGGTCCCCGAAGCTGAAGAGTCCCTGGCCGGCGAGCGTCGTCACCTCCCCGGTCGCCAGGTCGATCTCCCGAATCGCGCTCACCTCGGAATCCGCGACGTAGAGGTGGCCTTTCATGAGTGCCAGCCCGCTCGGCTGGGCAAACCAGGCCTGAAGCCGCGGTCCGTCCTCCAGGCCTTCGCGGCCGGTGCCGCCGAACCACGACACGCCGCCCGATTCCAGGTCGAGCGTCCAGATCTGGTGGGTCCCCGCCATGGCGATGTACAGGGTTGTGCCGTCGAGCGCGAGATCCCAGGGCGATGACAGCATGGGCGACGGCCCACCGCGGTCCAGGAGCGGGAAGGGGGCCTGCTCGCCATTTCCGGCCAGCGTGCTGACCGCGCCGCTCACGAGGTGGACGGCGCGGATGGCATGGTTCTCGGTGTCGGCGACGTAGAGGTTCTCCTCGTCCAGCGCGAGTCCCTGCGGCTGTTGAAAGCATGCCTTAACGGCCGGACCGTCGAGCAGGCCGGGCAGGCCGGCCCCGATCGTCCGCTCGATCGTGCCATCTGGACGGGCGACCACGATCCGGTGATGATTGGTGTCGGCGATGTAGAGGCGATCACGCCCGGCCAGCACCTTGCCCGGGAACCGGAGCCTGTGCTCCTCCTCGCGCAGGGCTTCCAGACTGACCGGCGCCGGCCCGGCCCGGAGCATCCCCTGCTGCTCGAATTCAGCCAGCAGGCCGCCTACGAGCCGATCAAAGGCGGGGAACGGAAGCTCCCCCTCGTGCCTCCCGATCACCCGGCCCTGGGGGTCGATGAACATCAGGGTCGGCCAGGCTCGCCCGCCATACTGCTGCCAGACCTGGAAATCCCGGTCGTTGACGACGGGGTGCTCGATCCGGTAGCGCAGGACGGCCTCGCGCAGATTGGCGGTCTCGCGCTCCGCCGGGAACTTCGGCGAATGCACGCCGACCACCATGACCTGGTCGCCATACTTCCGCTCGATCTTCCGCAACTGCGGAAAGAGATGCATGCAGTTGATTCAACAGAACGTCCAGAAGTCGATGATCGTGAGCCGGCCACGCAGGTCCGTCAGCCTCAGCGGCCGGGAGACGTTCAACCAATCGAGCCCGGTGGGGAACTCCGGCGCATGCACGCCTCCAAGATCGGACAGCACGGCCATCGCGACCTTCATCGTACTCGCGGCGGAAGGCTCAACCGGCTGCGGCTATCCTTATGCCATGAGCCGGCCGATCGACCTGTCGCCCCTCCAGCGTGAGCTCGACAACCTTCGCGGGCAGCTCTGCATCTGCAACAACGCCGGCACCTGCCTGGGCTGCCAGGGCATCGAGCTGCTCCGCCAGCAGGCCCAGATGGTGGTCTCCGCGGCGACCCAGCCGGTTCTTCTGCAGGTCGCCCAGGAACAGCAGGCGAAGGAGTTGATGCAGCGCATGCAGGAGATGCAAGAGCAGCTGATGCGCGATCCGGAGGCGCAGAAGGCGCTCGAGGAGCTGCTCAAGTACTTCCAGACGCCCCCCGAGGAAAACCACTAGCCGCGCACGCGGGGCGGCGCAACCCCGGGGACCGGCGGAGTCAGGCCTGCACGGCGGTGATCACGACGCGTTTGGTGTCGACCCAGGTCGGCCAGCAGGTGAACAGCGTGAGACGGACGTCGTGGGTCGGATTCAGGATCTCGACGGCAGTCGGGGCCACGATCGTTCTGGCGGTCACGCGCCAGACGATCGACTCGCCGCTCCTCGCCAGCACGATCACGATCTGATCCCCCGGCTTCAGGTCCTGGAGCCTGCCGAAGACGCTCCCCTCGATGTCATCGTGCCCGTACAAGACCGTGTTTCCGGCCCCGATCAGGGCCGAGTACTGGAACTGGGTCACGGCGTATCCGTGCGCGATCAGCATGTTGCCCTTCGGATCCAGGCCGCGCTCGAAGATCGGCGCCCTGACCTTCAGCGTCGGGATGATCAGGGTCGCGACGGCGGTGTTGGGATCCGCGGGGACGTTCGCGTTCTGCACGCCGGCCAGGCTGGTCGGGTCGCGCTGGGGTCCCGTCATGGGGACGGCCCTGGCGGGGGCGCCGACCTGGGCCGGGAGGGCGGCCGGCGCGGAGAACATCCCCATGCTGGAGGCGGCCATGCCCATGAGCGCCAGGCCGGTCGCCACCAACGCCGCGGCTATCAGGTTTCTTCGCATCGCCACTCACATCTTCCAGAGGCCGGGAGGGGCTGTCAAGGTCCGTTCAGCCTTCCTCACCCAAAGACAGAGAAACGCCGGCCGTGCGGCCGGCGTTTCTCGGACGAAGGACTTACGCGGCGCGGCGCACGGAGCGGGCGAACATCTCGCGGACGGCCTTGCTGAACGACCAGCGCGGCTTGCGGGAGGCCGGGCGGGCCTTCAGCATGATGTGCTCCCCAGTGAAGGGGTTGACGCCCGGACCCGCCTTGCGAGCCTTGACCTCGCGCCAGGTCAACGCGCCGATGACGGGGAAGCGCACCCGCTGGCCGGCCGCGCCGGCCTTGACGGCGCTCTCGAATACGTTCTGGATCGCCTCGTTCAGGGTCGACTTCTTGACCTTCACGCCTTCCTTGGTCAGTGACTCGTGAAGCTTGCTCGTAAACGTCGAGGCCGTCCACTTCTGCTGCGTCTTTGCCATGTTTCCTCCGAAATGTGGTGTAGGACGTGGACTCGTCCCCGGACAACCCTAACGCATCAGGCGGGAAAAGTGTGCACTTTTCGGCCGAAATCAGCGCTTTTGCCGCAGCGAGAACGCGATCCGGTCGTCCAGCAGCCACTCTTCCTCGAGCGCCATCACGGCCAGCAGGAGGGCCTCGTAGTCATCCTCCAGCCGCTGCCGCCGCTCCACCGCCTGCTCGTCCGCAGGGTCCGGCGTCTGCGCCTCGCGCTGGTCGGAGGCATCCACGGGGGGTCACATCCCTTTGCTCCCGTTCTACCCTCGCTGGATTAAGGACAGTGAAAGGAAGGCGCCCGCATGCGGCTTGCTGCCGACTCGTTGCCGGCTCGCGACCGGGTTGTGCGGCGGCTACTCAGAGGGTGCCGCTCGGACCGGCTGGCGCTGGGCCAGCTCCCGGAGCACCTTCTTGTCGAACTTCCCGACGCCGGTCTTGGGCACCTCGTCGATGAAGCGCACCTCGTCGGGCAGCCACCACTTCGCCACCCGTGAGGAGAGGTACTCGAGGATCTCGGCGGGCTCGACCTGGCCCCGGAAGGCCGGCTTAAGGGCCACGTAGGCGAGCGGGCGCTCCTGCCACTTCGGGTGCGGCACGCCGATGACCGCCGCCTCGAGGACCTTCGGATGACCCATGATGGCGGATTCCAGTTCGACCGAGGATATCCATTCGCCGCCCGATTTGACCAGGTCCTTGGTCCGGTCGACGATCTGGATGTAGCCCTCCGGGTCGATATTGGCGACGTCCCCGGTCCGCAGCCACCCGTCCTTGGTGAACTTCTCCGGGTCGGCGCCGCGGTAGTACGACGCCGTCACCCAGGGGCCGCGCACCTGGATCTCGCCTACCGACTGTCCGTCCCAGGGCATTGGCTCGCCGGTGTCGACGGCGCAGATCCGGATCTCGACCCCGGGCGCGCTGATCCCCTGCCGGGCCTTGCGCTGCAGCTCCGCCTGCGTCCCGGTGCGGAGGTAGCTCTTGATCGAGCCGAAGGTGGCGACCGGTGACGTTTCGGTCATGCCCCAGGCGTGGAAGATCTTCAAGCCACGCCGGTCCATGCCTTCGATCAGCGGCAGCGACGCCGCCGAACCGCCGCAGCCGATGTACTTGATGCTGGGCAGGGCGGTATCCGTCTGCTCCAGGTGATGGAGCAGGCCGATCCAGACGGTCGGGACGCCTGCTGTCCAGGTCACCTCCTCCTGCCGGATCAGCTCGGCCAGGCTCTTGGGGTCCAGGAAGCGATCCGGGAAGACCTGCTTGGCGCCGACCATGGTGGCGACGTAGGGCAGACCCCAGGCGTTGGCATGGAACATGGGCACGACCGGCATCACACAGTCGTCTTCCCCGACCCCGATGTCGGCCTGGCTCCAGGTTCCCATCGCGTGGAGGTAGGTCGAGCGATGGCTGTAGACGACGCCCTTTGGCTGGCCGGTCGTCCCGCTCGTGTAGCACATGGCCGCCGCGTCGCGTTCGTCCAGATCGGGCCAGGGGTAGCTGGTGGGCTGGGAGGCGAGCAGCTCCTCGTAGGAGAGCATCGGTTGGAGGGGGCTGTCGGGGGCTGCGCCGTCGGTCATGCACACGTACTGGCGGACCGTCTCCAGCCTTCCCGCCATCTTTTCGAGTGCGGGCATCACGCTGGCGTCGACGAAGATGACCTGGTCCTCCGCGTCGCGGACGATGTACTCGAGATGCTCCGGGAAGAGGCGGACGTTCAGGGTGTGGAGCACGGCGCCCGCGCAGGGCACCGCGAAATAGAGCTCGAGGTGGCGCATGTTGTTCCAGGCGAAGGTCGCGACCCGGTCACCGGGCTTGACGCCCAGGGCCCGAAGGGCGTGCGCCAGGCGGGCGACCCGCACGCCGAAGTCGCCGTAGGTGTACCGATGGACGCTGCCCTCCCGCCGGGTGACGATTTCCTTGTGGGGAAAGATCGTGGTCGCCCGCCACAGGAAGTGCTGCAGGGTCAGCGGGAAGTCGGGCATCGTGCTGCGCATGGTCGTTTGCCTCCTCGGGCCGGAATCTGGGTTCCGCAGGCTGTTATAGCAGCCTTGCGCGCCCGTGCTATGCTGCAACCGGGCGGGCCCCCCCGGTCGAAGCTCGCCCGGGCACACCGGCCGGGAAATAACTGCGAAGGAGCGAGCGACGAACGTGGCGCAGAACGGGACGATCAAGCGACTCGTGATGGATCGAGGTTTCGGATTTTTGAGCGGGGACGACGGCAAGGAGTACTTCTTCCACCGGTCTTCGGTCGAAGGTTCGTTTGAGGGGTTGCAGGAAGGGCAGAAAGTGACCTTTGATGTAGAGTCGAACGCCCCCAAGGGGCCGCGGGCCTCGCGGGTGCGGGTCGCCTAGCAGCGCTCCCGCCAACATCCAGAGCCTGGTCTCGGACCGGGCTTTTTCATCCGACGGGCGAGCACCCGTCTCGGCTCAGGGCAGCCAGATTTCCGATGCCGACTGGACGTCGGTGATCCACCAGCGCGAGTCGATGTCGACCAGCGTGTAGTGGTAGTAGCCGAGGAAGCGATGGGTTGTGCGCCGGCCCAGACCGATCCCCTTCTCGGCGTCCGGGACCAGCCGGTAGATCCACTCCTCCTTGGTGGTCACGTTCACGTTCTGGGGACTGGCCTGAAGACCGTAGGTGGGTAGTTCGACCTTCCCGATCTGCAGGTAGGCGGTGTACGAGACGTCCAGCACCTCACAGGTGATGTCGAGGCGAGCGGCGGGAAAGGATTCGAAGTCCCCGGAGAGGTCGTGGGCGACCTGGGACAGCATCGGCTCCAGGTAGACCTCACGCAGCACGTCGGCGTCGCGGTTGTTGTATGCCTGCTGATTGAGCTTGATCGAGCGCAGGACGGTCTCTTTGATCGCCGCGACGTTGAACATGGTCTCTTGCCGCATCCATAGAGGGTAACGGAAAAGGCCGGCGCATTCCCCACCCGGGCGCCGCCCCGGCGCGCCGAACGGGTGTTCGACGGCGGCACGAGGTGCGCTGGGGTCCGCGCTATCCTTCGTGCACCATGACCCTGCGCGAGATCTGGCCGTTGTTTGGCCTGCGCCTGTTGAGCCCGCGGCTCGAGCTGCGCTATCCGTCGGATCGCGACCTGGGCGGCCTCGCGCAGGCTGCCGCCGCCGGCATCCACGACCCCGCGGTCATGCCGTTCGAGATTCCCTGGACCGACGCCCCGGCCCCGGAGCTGCCTCGCAACGCGCTCCAGTTCTGGTGGGGCTTGCGCAGCGGCTGGAAGCCGACCGACTGGACGCTGACGCTCGCTGTCCTCGAGGAGGGCCGCCTGGTTGGCGTCCAGGACCTGCAGGCGAAGGAGTTCGGCGTCACCCGCCAGGTCCAGACCGGCTCCTGGCTCACCCGCTCCGCCCAGGGGCGGGGGATTGGCACCGAGATGCGCGCCGCCGTGCTCCATCTCGCGTTCGAGGGGCTCGGCGCCCGGCGGGCGGTGAGCGCCGCCTTCGAGGACAACCCGGCCTCCCTGGGCGTCTCCCGGGTCCTGGGCTACGTCGAAAATGGCGACGCGGTGCAGAGCCGGCGAGGGAAGCCGGTGCGCCGCATCAACCTGCTGCTCGAGCGCGCGGCCTGGGAGGGGCACCGGCGGGGGGATATCCGCCTCGAGGGCCTGACCCCCTGCCTGCCGCTGTTCGGACTGCCTGGATAGCGGCCGTGACGCGGCCGTCACACGGCCGTCGCAGGTCGCAACGCGTAGCCCGATACGACGGCGAATTGCGAAGCAATCCGGCCCCCGTGCGTCGAATGCATACAGGCATCTCGACACAGAGGGGTTCGTGCAAAGGCTCCATTCCACGCCGGGGGGCAGGAATCGTTTCAACTGGCGGCTCTGGGTCGTCCTCGGGACACTGACCGAGGCGTTCCTGATCTTCGCCGCGCGCTCCTGGGCGCCCTCGCCGGCGACCTACTTCGCCGCGGTCCTCTTCATGCCGATCATGCTGCTGACGGGGTTCTGGAGCTTCAAGTACTTCCGTCTCGTCCAGCGCAACGCCGAGCTCTCGCACCGCGCCGAGCGCAACGTCCAGGAGCTTTCTCGTTTCTTCGAGACGGCCACCGCCGTGTCCAGCCTGACCAAGCTGGGGGAGGACCTCGACACGCTCGCGCTCAAGCTCGCCGACCTCCTCGACGTGGAGATGTGCGGATTCTTCCTCTACCAGGCCGGGCTCGAGGCGCTGATCGCACCGGCCGCGCCCTCCGGGATGCGCGAGAACCGCCTCTTCAACCAGATGCGCCTCAACCAGCTTCGCTTCGCGGCCAATGCGTCGACCCTGATCGGGCGCGTCTTCACGACCCAGCAGCCGCTCATCGTGCGCGATTGCGAGCACGACATCGAGGCGGGCCAGCTGTTGCCCCAGACCTTCGGCTACCGCGACCTCCTGCTGGTCCCGCTCGGCTCGGGCGGGCGGCCGGTGGGCGTCCTGATGCTGGCGAACAAGCGTCACGGCGTCTTCAGCAGCGCCTTCGACGTCCGGCTGGCGACCTCGCTCGGGACCGAGGTCGCGGTCTCGCTCGAGAACACGTTCCTCTTCGAGCAGACGCGCCAGCAGGCCCTTCGGCTGGATGCCTCGATGGAGATGCTGCGGGAGGTCTCCCAGGCCTTGACCGCGACCACCGTCAGCCCCGCGTCGCTGCTCCAGGCGGTGGCCCAGGCCGTGGTCCAGCTCTCGGGGGCTGCCTCCTGTCTGATTACGCTCAGCCAGGGAAGCGCGCAGAACCAGGTCCTCCAGGTGCGCGAAGGGATGACCCTGCATGCGCACCGCCTGCTGACCGAAACCACCCCCGCGATCGTCACCCAGGTCGTCATCGAGCAGCAGCCGGTCTTCTCCGAAGACCTGCAGGCAGACGCCCGCTTTGGCCAGGATCCGCTCCCCCGCGAGCACAACTGGCGGGCGGCGCTCGCCCTGCCCATGTTCCTGCAGAGCGAGTTCGTCGGTACCGTCTCGATCTACTTTCAGGATCGACGCGCCTTCGATGTGACCTTGATGCAGGTGTTGCAGATCGTCGCGAACCAGGCTGCCGTCGCCCTGGACAACGCCCGGCGCTATGAGCGTGAGCGCCAGACGATCGACATCCTTCGCCGGGCGAACCTCGAGCTGCAGGAGGCGGACCGGATGAAGTCGGAATTCCTCACCAACATGTCGCACGAGCTGCGCACGCCGCTGAACGCGATTATCGGCTTCAGCGAAATCCTGCACACCACTCCCGACCTCAGTTCGGACGAACGCGCCGAGTTCTCCGAGAGCATCCATCAGAGCGGCCGCAACCTGTTGAAGCTGATCAACGACCTGCTCGAGCTGACCAACATCCATGCCGGACGGCTCGAGCTCCACCCGCGGCCCTGCTTGGTTGCCGAAGCGGTCGACGCCGCCCTCTCCGAGAACGCCGCCGCGGCCACCCACAAGTCGCTGACCATTCGGTCGGAGGTCGCCCGCGAGCTCGAGGTCGTCTTCGATCCGCGGAGCCTTCGGCACATCGTCTACAACCTGGTCAACAATGCGGTGAAGTTCACTCCGCACCAGGGCAGCGTCATCGTGACCGCCGTGGAAACCGCCGAGGGGACGGTGGTGGAAGTCTCGGACACCGGGATCGGCATCAAACCGGAAGACCAGCCGCGGCTGTTCGAAGAGTTCCGCCAGCTGGACGGGTCCACGTCACGGGCCTTCGAAGGAACCGGGATCGGTCTGGCGTTGTCGAAACGGCTGCTGGAAATGCAGGGCGGTCACATCTGGGTGGACAGTCTCCCCGGGAAGGGTTCGACCTTCCGGTTCGTGATTCCGCGCACCCCGCAGCTCCAGAGGGTCGCCTGATGCTGAGCACGCCGCGTCCGCCGCGCCGCATCCTGGTCGCCGAAGACGATCCCGAGCGCCTGCGGGCGATCAAGGAGCACCTGCGCGCCAGCGGCTTCGAAGTGTACGCGGCACAGGACGGCCTGGAGGCGCTCGACCGCGCCCGCGAGGACCTTCCCGACGCGATCGTCCTCAACCTCCTGCTCCGGCGGATCGATGGGTTGCGCGTCTGCGAGATCCTGAAGAGCAATCCGGCGACGACGAACATCCCGGTCCTGCTGATGGCCGGGGTCTACGTCGACCCGGACGAGAGCCGCCGGGCGCTGGCGGCCGGGGCCGACCGTTTCCTGACCGACCTGGGCACGCTCGCAACCGGGTCCGGGCGGGACCTCGGGACGGGGCAGGACCTCGTGCAGGCGCTGAACACGCTGCTCGGCAGTGAACCCGAGGTCGACGGGCGGCCGATCCTGCTGGCGATCGATGACGATCCCGACAATCGCGCCTTCCTGACCAAGGCGGTGACCCGACAGGGCTTCGAGGTCGTGACCGCGTCGAGCGGTCCCCAGGCCCGGCAGCAACTCGGCAGCCGCCGGCCGGCGCTGATCTTCCTGGACGTCCAGATGCCCCAGGAGAGCGGGCTCACGCTCCTGCCACAGGTGCTGCGCGACTACCCCGACGCGGTGGTGGTCATGATGACCGCGTACGGATCCGAGCAGGTCGCGGCCGAGGCGCTGCGCGGCGGCGCGGATGACTATATCGCGAAGCCGATCGACCTGCAGCGGCTGCGCGAGCTGCTCAACCGCAACCTGGAGAAGCAGCGGCTGCGCGCCGAGCGCCAATCGTTGATTCGACGGCTCAAGGAATCGAACAGCTATCTCATGCGCCAGCACGCGGCGCTCCGGCGTGCGGACGAGGAGATCCTGCAGGTCAACCGGCAGCTGGAGCAGTCGAACCGCTACAAGTCCGAGTTCCTGGCGAACATGTCGCACGAGCTGCGCACGCCGCTCAATGCCATCCTGGGCTTCAGCGAGATCCTGCTCGACGGCACCATGAACCTGACCGCGGGCGAACGGATCGAGTTCCTCCGCAACATCCACGGCAGTGGACAGCACCTGCTCGGACTGATCAACGACATCCTCGACCTGGCCAAGATCGAGGCCGGCAAGATGGATCTCCACCTCGAGTCGGTCGACATCCCTCATGCGCTGCAGGAGGTGACCGGCATCCTCGAGCCGATGGCGCGCCAGCAGGGGCTCCGGCTGGTCAGCGATGGGGTCGATCGCGCCGGCGCGATCCAGGCTGACCACAGCAAGCTCAAGCAGGTGCTCTACAACCTGCTCTCCAACGCGGTCAAGTTCACCCCTGCCCCGGGGACTGTGACCTTGACCGTCAAAGAGAGCCCGGACCAGCTGACCATCGCGGTCTCGGACACCGGGATCGGGATCAAGCCGCAGGACCTGCCCAAGCTGTTCCGGGAGTTCGAGCAGCTCGATGGCTCGTACACGCGCCGCTACCAGGGGACGGGGTTGGGGCTCGCCCTCTGCCGCCGGTTCGTCGAGATGCACGGAGGCCGGATCTGGGCCGAGAGCGAGTTCGGCAAGGGCTCGACCTTCACCTTCACCCTGCCCCGGACCCCGCGCGTGGCGGTGGAGGCGCCGGCCGCCGAGGACCAGGGCCAGGTCACGCCGGAGCTGATGAACCGGCCGCTGGCGCTCGTGATCGAAGACGATCCGGTCACCAGCCAGCTGCTCACCGGGCAGATCCAGCACGCCGGTTTCCGGGTGGCGCACGCCCAGGACGGCGACGAGGCGATCCGGAAGGCGCTCGAGATCCTGCCCGACCTCATCGTGATGGAGACGGTGCTCCCCCGGCGAGACGGCTGGGAGGTGCTCCAGGAGCTCCGGGGCCGGGCGGCGACGGCGGACGTGCCGGTGCTCGTCTGCTCGGTGACGGAGAACCGGCCCCTGATGGAGCATCTCGGGGTGATCGGATACCTGGCCAAGCCGTGGACGCCGTCGGCGCTCGAAGAGCAGCTCCAGCAGGTGACCGCCAGCATCAAACGGCGGCGCGACCGGGTCCGGGTGCTGCTCGTGCACCGGGACCGCCGGGCGCTGGCGCCGCTGGCGGCGGCGCTGGTGGAGGAGGGGTTCGAGGTCTACCGGGCCCCCGGCCTCCAGGAGGCGCTGGAAAAGGCCCGGGCCGCCGCTCCGGATGTGGTCGTGCTGGCCCCGGCCCAGCCTGACTGGGTGAGCGGGCTGAACAGCCTGCCGGCCCAGCCGGCGCTGGTCGCCCTGGGGGAAGTTTCACCGAGGGTGCCAGCGACGGCCTGGAGCGCCGTTATACCCAGTGGCCTGAGCGAGCCGGATCCCGTTGTGCGCGCGATCAAGGGACTCGACATCGTTCAGAGACGAAGGAGGACAGGCCGTGAGCGCCGGCAAGGTTTTGATCGTCGAAGATAACCCGGTCAACCTGCGGCTCGCCCAGTTCCTCCTGGAAAAGCACGGGTTCACCGTCCGCAAGGCTGGGAGCGGTCCCGAGTGCCTCGCCGAGATGACCGCCGAGCTGCCGGACATCGTGCTGATGGACATCCAGCTCCCGGGTGAGGACGGCCTGGCGGTCACCCGCAAGATCCGCTCTGATCCGCGGATGGCCCGGGTCGTGATCGTGGCGCTCACCGCCCACGCCATGCAGGGCGACCGGGAAAAGATCCTGGGGGCGGGCTGCGACGGGTACATCCCCAAGCCGGTCGATCCCCAGGGACTGGCCAACGAGGTCGCGCGATACCTGCAGCAAGGACGGCTGAAGTCGGCGTGAGCGAGAGGCGTCGATGAGCGAGGACGGGAAGGGCACCCGCTCCTACAACCAGGTTCTCCAGCTCAACCAGGAGCTCGTCCAGGACCTGGAGGGCCTGATCGAGGACCACGAGCGGAAGATGCAGCAGCTGGCGGCGCTCGAGTCCGCCCACGAGGAGGCGAAAGCCGAGCTGGCGCGCCTCGAAGAGGACTTGAAGCGGGCGAAGGGTCGCGAAGACGATCTCCACACGCAGCTCCAGCAGCTCGAGTCGGAGCGCGTCGACCAGCTGACCGCCGTCAGCGCCCATCTGGACGCGCTCCGCTCCGCCCTGGATCGCTACCTGCACCAGGGTCAGCCGTTCGAGCAGAGGGCCGCCTGATGGCCGAGAACGAGACGCCGAAAGCCGAGCCCAAGGCGAAGTCTTTCCAGGACATCCTCCAGCAGAACCAGCAATTCATCAGTCACCTCCAGGCGCTCCAGGAGGACGTCGCCGCCCAGCTCACCGAAAAGGAGAAGGAGCTCGCCGAACGCGACATCGAGCTGGCCACGCTCCGTCATGACCTCGAGGCGAAGGTCAAGGAGCTCGACGAGCTGCAGAACGCGCAGCTCCAGTGGGCCATGGACCGGCAAGGCCTGCTCGAGCAGCACGCGACCCTCCAGCAGGGACACGACGATCTCAAGGCGAGTCACGAGCGCGCCCGCGCCGAGCTCGCCCGGCTGCAGGAGGAGACCAGCCGGGCGAAGGCCCGGGATGAAGAGCGTCGCGGTCAGCTCCGTCAGCTCGAGCAGGAACGGATGGCCCTGCAGAAGGCCCAGGAAGCGGAACAGGCTAAGCTCGCGGCCGAGGTCAGGGCGATTCAGGGCGACCTCGACAGCCTGCAGAACGCCCAGCTGCAATGGGCGATGGATCGCGAGGGACTGCTCAAGGAGCGGGATGATGCCGTCGCCAAGCAGGCGCGTCTGGAGCAGGACTGGCACGAAAAGCGCACCGCGCTGACCGACGAGCGGAACAAGCAGGCCGCGCTCAACGCGCAGCTACAACAGCAGTTGAAGGCGGTCCAGGAGGAGCTGCAGCCGCTCAAGCTGGCCCGCGACAAGTGGCAGAGCGACCGGCAGCGGCTGGTCGCCGACGTGGCCCGGCTGGAGCAGGATGCGATCCGGGCCAACGAGCAATACAAGGCCGATCGCAAGCTGCTCGCCCAGGATCTCGACGAAGCGAAGAAGAAGGTCGCCGAACTGGCCAGGCTGGAAACGGAGTTGCACCGTGTCCAGGACGAACGCACGGCGCTGGTCGCCAAGGTGCGCGCCCTGGAGAAGGACTGGCAATCTCGGGAGGCCTCGATCGCGGAGGAGCGCGCTTCGTGGAAGAAGCAGCTGGATGCCGCTGCGGCGAAGTTCCAGGCGATGCAGCAGGACTACGAGAAGGTCAAGGCGCTCCACGCCGATCTCGCCGGCGAGAGCACCCGCAAGAACGAGGAATGGACCGCGCGCGAGCAGCGGCTGACCTCCGAGAAGAACCAACTCAAGGTCGATCTCGAGCGGGTCCAGGCCGAGCTCTCCGAGATGAGCCGCCTCAGCAGCGATCTGCAGAGCCGCAAGGCTGCCGAGGCTGGTGAGCTGGAGCAGGCCTGGGCGCGCGAGAAAGCCAGCCTGAAAGCCCAGCTGGAGGAGGCCCGCAAGGCGGCCGGGACGATCCCGGCGCAGAGCCAGGCGATCGCCCGGGCGGAGGCGGAGAGGCGGGCCCTGCAGGCCCAGCTCGAGGCGCTCAAGGCGGAGCTCGCGGCGAGCGGCAAGAACAAGGATGCGGCGCCGGCGCTGGCCCAGGCTCGCAAAGACTTCGAGGCCAAGTTCCGGGTGATCTACGACCAGAGCCATGACCTCAACTCGCCGCTGAACGCGATCATCGGCTTCAGTGAGATCCTGCTCGATGAGCGCACGAACAAGACGACGCCCGAGGAGCGTCGCGAGTTCGTGGCGCACATCAACGAGAGCGGAAAGCGGCTGGTTGAACACATTCGCGAGCTGATCGAATTCGCCAAGCAGGAGGCCGGCATCCAGGAGCGGCCGGTCCAGCTCGTCCCGCCGTCCGCGGGCACGACCACGAAGGCGCCCGTCATCCTGGTGGCCGACAACGACCCGGCGGTCCGGGAGCGCATCGAGCCGTTCTTGAGCCACGCGGGCTACGAAGTGGTGATCGCGGCGAGCGCGCAGGAGGCGCTCAAGAAGGCCGTGCAGCTGCAGCCGTTGGCGGTCCTGATCGATACCCAGCTGCCCCCGAACGGGGGATCCGGGCTGCTCTACGACCTCAAGCGCGAGTCCAAGACCCGCGAGATCCCCGTCGTGCTGACCTCCAAGGTCAACAAGGAGTCACTCGGCTTCGACATCGGGCAGGCCGACTTCCTGACCAAGCCGATCGACCGCCAACAGCTCTTACAGATGATGGTGAAGTTCGACCTGCTCGCCGACGGCAAGCGCGGCCGCAAGACGCCGGCCACCATCCTGATCGTGGATGACGACCCGCAGAACATCCGGCTCGTCAAGGCCATGCTCAAGCCGTTCAACATGGAGATCCTGGTGGCGGATGGCGGGAAGGCCGGCCTGGAGGTGGCGCTCAAGAAGAAGCCGGACCTGATCATCCTCGACCTGATGATGCCCGACGTCGATGGGTTCGAAGTCGTCTCCAAGCTGCGCGAGGATCCGACCGGGAGCCAGATCCCGATCCTCATCTACACGGCGAAGAACGTCAGCAGCGAGGACCGTGAGCGGCTCCAGGGCAACATCCAGACGATCATCCAGAAGGGCGATTTCGGCAAGGATCGCTTCCTCGAGATGATCAATCACCTGCAGTCCAGCCAGGCCGCCTAAGGGTCGCGGCCGTGACGGCCCTGGACAGGCAGCTCGTTTACCTCAGGTTCGGAGCGCTCCTCGTTCCGCTCGGGATGGCCGCGGTCCTCCCCGTTCACTCGGTGATCGCGGTGGTCGCGCTCTGCGGCGTGATGGGGCTCTACAATGCGATTCCGGCGCTGATGGTTCAGGCGAACCCCGCCTGGCGCCTGTCTCCGCGCGCCGCCCTGCTCTTGCTCGCCCTCGATCACGTGGTCGTCAGCGGCTGGATCGTGCTCTTCTCGGGATCGTCGTCCCAGCTGCCCTTCTTGCTCTATGCGCTGGTCGCGGCCGAGGCGATCTTTCGCTTCGAGCTGTGGGGCGGGATCGGCACCAGCATCTACTTCGTCTGCGGGCTCCTGCTCTTCCAGCTGATCGGCCTCGATGTCGCCGTCTCCGTCCGGGACACCCTCCTGCGCGCGGTCCCGACCGTCGCCGGATTCACGACGCTGGGTGCCGCGGTGCGGGCGATGAACCACGAGATTCGGGGCACCCGACGGCGGCTGATGCAGACGGAGCAGCTCCGCCAGGTTTTGAGCGAGCTCGTCGGCGAGCTGGACCTTTCCCGCATCCTGCACACGGTGATCCGGTGCGGTATGGAGCTGCTCCAGATGGAGCGCGGGGTCGTGGCCCTGCGTGAGGCGGAGGACGCGCCGCTCACCATCCGGGCGGTCGTCCGGATGTCGGCGGCGCTCACCGGCACCACCGCCACACCGGAGCGCGGCGTCTTCGGGCGCGTCTTACAGGACCGGCGGACCGTGGCCATCGACCGGCCCCCGTGGTTCGATCACCCCGGCATGGCCCAGGTTCCGGCCGCGATGGTGGTCGGCACCCCGGTGGTGGTTGACAACACCGTCCGCGGCGTGCTCTGCCTGGCGGGCGACGAGCCCTACCGGCAGCTCACCCGCTGGGAGCAGGAGGCGCTGGAGCTGCTCGGCCAGCAGCTGGCCGCGGCGCTTCGCAACCTGCGCCTCTTCGAGGAAGCCGAGCAGCGCGCCCGCCGCCTCGCGCTCCTCAACCACTCGATCGACCGGATGAACCAGAAGCTGTTCGAGCCCGAGTTGCTGGACAGCATGGCCGTCGCGCTCATCGAGTACCTCGACGTCACCGTGGCCCAGCTGTGGCTGTCGGAGTCGCCGGATGGGACGCTCTGGCGGCGGGCCAGCCAGCACCGAACCACGCTGCCGCCGCCCCTGCCCTCGCCCCTGCCGCGAGGGGAGAGCGAGATCGGCCAGGTGGCCGAGCTCCGCGTGCCGATCGTCACCAACGATCCTCTGCACCACCGGCAGGTGACCCCGAATCCCTGGTTCGAGGACGAAGGCATTCGCGCCTTCGCCGGATTTCCGCTGCTCGTGCAGGACCAGATGCTGGGCGTCCTGGCCGTCTATCACCGGCGGCCCCTCGACCGCAACACCGTCGAGCTGCTGATGCTCTTCGCTCAGCACGCGGCGACCGCCATTCAGGAGGCGAACCTGTTCCATCTCTCCACGGAGCAGACCGGCCGGCTCGAGGCGATCAACGCGGAGCTGAACCGTGCCAATCAGCACAAGGCCGAGTTCCTGGCCAACATGTCGCATGAGCTGCGCACGCCGCTCAACTCCATCCTCGGCTTCTCGCAGCTCCTGCTGGAAGGCGATGGCGGGGCGCTCGGCGACGAGCAACGCCAGGACGTCGAGATCATCGCCCAGAACGGGCGCCATCTGCTGGCGTTGATCAACGATCTCCTCGACATCTCGAAGCTGGAGGCCGGGAAGGCGCAGCTGCATCGGGGCGAAGTCGACGTGGCCGAGCTCGTCAACGAGTGTGTCGAGGCGATCGGCTCGTTGGCGCGGACGAAGAAGATCCAGCTCTCGAGTGACATTCGACCCGACATCGGGCGGGTCTACGGCGATCGGCCGAAGATCAAGCAGATCCTGCTGAATCTCCTGGGTAATGCCATCAAGTTCACGGACACGGGCAGCGTGAGCCTGCGGGTGGAGCGCCAGGGCGCCGATGTCCGGATCAGCGTGCAGGACACCGGCATCGGCGTCCCCCCGGAGGACCGTGAGCGGATCTTCGAAAGCTTCCAGCAGGGGCGCAGCGGGCAGAGCGGGAAATATCAGGGCACCGGGCTGGGCTTGGCGATCTGCCGTCGCCTGGTCGAGATGCACGGCGGTCGCATCTGGGTGGAGAGCACACCCGGCAGGGGGAGCACCTTCGCGTTCACGATTCCGCAGCGAGCCTTTCCAGAGGCGCTGGCGCTCCCACCCGCCGCCTGAGCCGGGCCGGTCAGCGGGCCAGGGGTCCGGGGGCGGGCTCCACGATCCGCGCGGCCGGTCGCGGCCCCATCCCCCGGCGCAGCGCCTGCCAGGCGTTGCCGGCGAGGAGGCCGACCAACAGGTAGCCGAAGCCGGACAGGAAGAAGAACGCGAGCAGGCTGGCCACGCCGGTGGTGGCGCCGTAGGAGGCCTGGTCGGCCGGTCTGGTGGGTGAGGTGCGCGGGTCGGTCAGCATGAAACAGGCGAAGAAGACGGCGGCGTTGCTGAACGGGGCCCGGAACGCCAGGGCCAGGTGGATGCCGCCGCCGCCCCACGCCGCCACCAGGGTCAAGGCGGCGAAGAACACCAGAAGGAACGCCAGGACCGAGGGCATCCGGTTCACCCGGAAGGCGATCAGCGTCCCGCCGGCGAGGACCAGGAGGATGAAGGGCGCGGGCAGGTCACCCAGCGCCCCCCACCAGCTCTGGCCGCTCCCCGGGAAGGCCAGCCCCGCCGCGAGCAGGCCGACGGCGCTCGGGTTGAAGACGTGCGTCGACCCCGCGCGCAGCATGTGCTTGCTGAGCGCGGCAAGGCCCCCGGCAATCGCTGCCACGCCGGGCGGAGTGAGCGGCGCCAGCACCATACCGACCAGCAGGCCACAGATGACCGCCCCGTCCCAGGGGAACCGCCCTTCCTGGCGGACTCGCGCCATGCCCAGGTCGACCCCAACGGCCGCCACGACGGCCACCGCGAGCTGCACCACGACCCGGGCCGGCCCATCGCGGGTCGCGCCCAGCCCGATCAGGGGAAGCAGCGCGAGCAGCATCAGCGCCTTGGGCGACCGGGCCCACCGGCCGGCAGCCGGGATCATGCCGCGACCTCGAGCGTGACGTGCCGGGCGAATCCGCGTGTCGGCAGCCGCTGGCCCCGCCGGTCGATCAGCAGCCCCTCCACGGCTTCGCGCTCGAGCAGGCGACGTCCTCGGACCGGTCCGAGG
>DASQGL010000149.1:0-5973 GCA_035632635.1 Candidatus Limnocylindrales bacterium | reverse complement strand
GTCGCCCGGGCCGAGAACGCGAACATGCCCTACGCCATGGTCCTGCTCCAGGCGCCCACGCTGAACGCCAACCTGCTGCTCAACGCCGGCACCAGCCTGACCCTGCTGCGCAGCGGCGGCACGAGCGGCGCCGGCGGCGTCTTCTCCAACGAGAGCATCGACCCGGCGACCGGGAACATCTACTTCAATGCCCAGGGATGCAGCGGCCAGCCGGGCGTCTCCGGAGACCTCTGGGCGTTCAATGAGGCGAGCGGGGACCAGACGCGGGTCAGCACCCAGGTTTCCTGCGGGCAGGCGCCTCCCGAAGTCCGCGCCCCGAGCGCGCAGCTGCCCGACCCCGGGTACCTGCGCCCGCAACCGCCCGCGGCGAGCTGGTCGGGGCTGACGGTCAGCAGCGGGACGGAGTATCTCTGCCCCGGCACCTACGCGACCCAGATCACCGTGAATGCCGGCGCGACCGCGGTCCTGTTGCCCGGCGTCTTCCGCATCCTCTCCGAAGGCATCCAGGTCAGCGGCACGCTGCGCACCCTGAATGCCGGGGAGACCGTCGTGACCACCAACGGGTGCGCGCTGCCGACCCCGAACCCGCCCACCGGCGACCTCGGCGCGATCGTGGAGATCGTCCCGGCCGATGACGGCACTTACAACTGCAACAAGAACGTCTTCCGGACCAACGGCGCCGGCTCCGCGGTCACGCTGACGCCCTCGCCGCGATACGGCAACATCAGCCTCTACGTCGAACAGATCCCGAACTGGCAGACCATCTGCACCCAGGCGGTGCACGGGACCAACGTCATCCGCCTGACGGGCGGCGGGACCTACAGCATCACCGGCGCGATCTACGCCCCGGCCGACAACGTCCAGCTGGCGGGCTCCACCGGCAGCGCCGTGGGCCAGGTCATCGCCTGGACCGCCGCCATCACCGGCACCGGCAACGTCACCGCGACCTTCAATCCGGCCAGCGCGCCCTTCCTCAAAGGACTGGTCCAGTAGCGCGCTCGGGGCCCTCGTATAATCGCGCCGGCGTGCCCCCGTAGCTCAGTGGACCAGAGCAGTTGCCTTCTAAGCAATAGGTCGCAGGTTCGAATCCTGCCGGGGGCACCATCCGTGATGTATTGATTCGGCTGAGGTGTCCCATTGGGCCTTCGGCTGATGCGTCCCACGGCTTCGCCTGATCGGTCCCACCTACTTCGGCTGATGTGTCTCACTTTCCGGCATGAGGGAAATGAGCGTTGACCGCGTCCGCCTGCGGTCCGCTGCGAACATCCTTTTGCGAAGAGACGTTCGCGGCAAGATTGCCCACACACGGATGTATTGACAAGCGGTGACCAGCGTGTAGTCTGGCCAGAGTACCGGCGACGGAGGGTAGCAGGCAGGCGAGGGAATCAGACGGATAGCGTCGGTGCGTCCGCACCGCGCGGTGTGCCGGCTCGACCCGGGTCCTCAACCGCAAGCTGGAGAGGGGAGGCCAGATGGCGGACGGCGACGCGGTGGCGGTCGTATCGGCGAAGGTGTGCGTGCCGCAGGCGCCCTCGCTCGGGCGCGAGCGCCTGGACGCCCTGCTCAGCGGGCTGAGCAATTACCGGGTCGGCCTGGTGGTCGCCCCGGCCGGCTCCGGGAAGACGACCCTGCTGGCGCGATTCGCGGCGACCGCGGCGGTCCCGGTCGCCTGGTATCGCGCCGAGAGCTGGGACGGCAATGCCCGGACCATGCTCAGTCATCTCGAGCGCGCCTGCGCGAGCGCCCTGGGCGACCTGCCCCGCGGCTGGCAGACGGTGGAGGACGCGGCGCGGGCGCTGGAGGCGTGGGCTGGGGCGCGCGCGGCGCTCGTCATCGACGACGTCCACACGCTGGAGGACAGCCCGGCCGAGGCCACCCTGGAGCGCCTGATCGACTATGCGCCGCCCTCGATCGTCTTCCTGTTCGGGTCGCGCACGCCGCCCCACATCAACCTGTCGCGGCTCCGGCTGCGGGGCGCGCTGCTCGAGATCGGGTACGAAGACCTTCGCTTCCGGTCCTGGGAGGTCGAACGCCTCTACCGCGATTTCTACGGCGAGGCGCGGCCCCCGGAAGAGCTCGCTGAGCTGGCACGCCGGACCGAGGGATGGGCCGCGGGCCTGCAGCTGTTCCATCTCGCGACGCACGGCAAGACCGTCCAGGAGCGCCGGCGCATCCTCAGCGGGCTCAGCGCGCGCTCGCGTCTCACCCACGAGTACCTGACCCGCAACGTGCTGGCCGAGCTTCCCGACGACCTGCGCCGATTCCTGGTCGGCACCTGCGTCCTGGGCCGGGTCAGCGGTCCCCTGTGCGACGCGTTCCTGGGACGCACGGGGAGCCATCTCGTCCTGCAGGAGCTGGAGCGCCGGCAGATGTTCACCTACGCGCTCGACGAGCGCGGCTGGTATCGCTACCACGAGGTGCTGCGCTCGCACCTGGAGCAGCTGTTGCGCGAAGAGCTGGGAGAGGCCCAGGCGGCGGGCGCCTATCGACGGGCAGGCCGGTTGCTGGAAGAGCACGCGGCGCTGCCCGAGGCGGTGCAGGCTTACTGCCGCGCCGAAGACTGGCAGGCGGTCGACCGGATCCTGCGAAGCCAGGGCAGCGAGGTGCTCGATGGGGCCGGCACCTGGATCGACGCCCTGCCGCCCGCGATCCTGCGCCAGGATCCCTGGCTGATGCTGGCCGGCGCCCGGCGGCACCGCGCCGAGGGTCGCTGGGAGGCCGCCATCGACGCCTACCAGCGCGCCGAGCGGATCTTCGGCGCCACCGAGGCGGGCATGCTCTGCCGCAGCGAGCGGATCGGACTGGCGGCCTGGCTCGAACCGGTGCTCACGCCCGGGACCGACTGGACCGCGCTCCTGCGGCGGGCGGTCGCCCACGATCCGCTCCAGGCCCGGCAGGCGGCGATGCACCTGCCCGAGGCGACCGGCGGCCTCGTCAGCGGCATCGGCCTGCTGCTCGCGGGCGATCCCCTCGCGGCCCGCGAGGCGCTCGCCGGGGCCGGCGAGGCGGCCGACGCCGGCCCGCCGCTCAATGCGGCGGCCCTTCTCTTCGGCGGCGTGGCCGCGCTGATGAGCGGCGACCCCAGCGGCATCCTGGACGTCGACCATGCCGCGGAGCGGGCGGAGGCGCTCGGGCTGGGCTGGTTCGCCCGCCTGGCGCGGGCGGCCCGGGTCCTGAGCCGCCGGCCCACCACGATGGACGAGGCGACCGCCATCCGGCAGGCCTGCGATCGCGACGGGGATCGCTGGGGCAGCGCCCTGGTCGCGCTCTGGCAGGGGTGGGCCGCCGTGTATGCGGACGAGCCCGGGACCGCCTTCCTCGAGCCGGCGGTGGACGGGTTCCGCCGGCTGGGTGCGGGCGTGCTGGAAGCCTGGGCCCGCGCGCTGCTGGCGCTCGGGCTGGCCCGGGCCGGTCACCCGGAGGCCAAAGAGACGGCCCTGCAGGCGGAAAATCTCGCCCGCTACAGCGGGGCGTCCGGCGCCCGCTACTTCCCCTACCTCGCGCTCGCGATCGCCGAGCCGGACCGTGCCGCGGAGTACCTGATGCTGGCCGAGGCCGTGATGGAGGAATCGCACCTCGAGCGCTGTGAACCGGCCGAGACCCGGGAGGGCAACGTGATCCCGATGATGCCGCCGGCGCGGACGGCGCCGTCCTGCAGCATTCGCTGCTTCGGCGGCTTCCGGATCACGGTCAAGGGCCGGCCGGTGGACCTGAACGCGATCAAGCCGCGCCCGCGCGCCCTGCTCCGGCTGCTCGCGCTGCATGCCGGCGATCCCGTGCATCGCGAAGTGCTGCAGGAGGCGCTCTGGCCGGAGGCCGATACCGAGACCGGGGCGCGCAACCTGCACGTCGCCATCTCGGTCCTGCGCCAGATCCTCGAGCCCGGCGTGATCCGCGGCGGGTCGTCGCTGCTCCCTCGGGAGGGTGACGCCTACCGGCTGACCCTGGCCCCGGATGCCGAGGTCGACCTGGTCCAGTTCTCGCGCGCGATCTCGGCGGGGCGGATGGCCCGGATCCGCGGCGAGCGCGTCGAGGCGATCGCGTTCCTGCGGCAGGCGCTCGACCTGTACGCGGGCGAGCTGCTGCCCGAAGACGGACCGGCCGACTGGGTGCTGGAGCCGCGGGAGCGCTATCACCGCGCCGTGCTCGAGACCGCGCAGACGCTCGCCGAGCTGCTCCTGCTGGGGCAGGAGTGGTCGGAGGCGGCCCAGGTCTGCGCGACCGGGCTCTGGGTCGATCGATATCACGACCCGCTCTGGCGGCTGCTGATCGACGCCCACGAGCGGGCCGGCGATCCCGGCGCGGCGAGACGGGCCCGCCAGGACTACGCGCGGGTCCTGGGCGAGCTCGGCCTGCCGCAGGCGGAGGCGGCCGTCAGTCCTTCATTTGGAACTCGATCTCGGTGATGGCCACCGAGGAGTCCGTGGGGGCGCCGTAGAGCGGCGGATAGGTCGAGAGCACGTGGATGTCCACGCTGCTCACGTCCTTCGCCGAGAGCGTCAGCCGCTGCACCGTCGGGTCGTCCGAGACCGTGACGTCCTGGCCGGTGCCGTCCGAGTAGACGAGGTGCAGGCGGGCCGGCCGGGGCTGGGCCTTGAACTGGTCCGCCGGTCCGGTGCCCGACGGGCCGGTGTGGATGACCAGGAAGGCCAGGTTGGCGACCGGTCTGGCGAACTGGATGTGCAGGACCGGCTGGGCATCCTGGGGACGGGCCGCCCAGTAGGTGTTGATGAAGCTGTCGATCGCCTTGAGCGCGTCGTGCCCGGGGATCGTGGAGCTGGCGGTCGCGGACACGAGCGTGACGCTGTCGATGTTCGGGTGGATCGCGATCCGGGCCGTGTTGTAGGCCTGGTTGACATCCTTCTGGACCGCGGCGCGGAATGCCGGCACGAGCGCGAACAGGATGAGGAAGAGCGCCACCAGCAGGACGATCGCGGTCCGGACCAGGCGACCGATCAGGCGCATGACGCTGATGCCGCCGACCCGGTTCGGGCGCCAGCCCGCCTGCCGGGTGCGCCGCGGCACCATCCAGTTGAGCAGGCGCCGGTACCAGGGGAGGCGGACGGTCAACGCCTCGTCGAGGCTGTTGCCGCAGCGCCGGCAGAAGTGCCGTAGGGGATCGTTGCCCTCGCCGCACTGGCCGCAGATCAGGTCGCCGGGCAGGTGCCGGGTGGGCGCCTCCTGGACCCGACGCACCGGCCGGGGACGGGGCGGGGCCGGGAGGACGGAGACCGGCTTGCGGGAGATGCCTTCGTCGACCGCCGGCGCCGGCGGCGGCGCGGCGGCGGCCGGCGGCGCAACGGGGGCCGAACTCGCGCTGCTCACCGGCACGCTGCGAAGCGGGGGCGGGGCCGACGGGGCAGGCGGAGCCGGGGCGGGCGCGCTGGCCGCGACGGGCGGGGGCGCGGCGTAGGCCGGCAGGGGCGCGCTCACCGGGGTGCTGGTCGGCGCGGAGGCGGCGACGGCCGGGATGGGCGCGGGGGACGGGGCCGGCGCCGGCGCCGCAGTGGCGGCAGCCGGGACGGCGGGCGGCGTGAGTGGCGCGACAGGCGGCGCGGCAGCCGGAGCGGCGCCGGGCGCGGTCTCTTCGATCCCGACGGCTTGCTTCACCCGGTCGAAGAACGTGGGGTGAACGGGCTCCAGCTCAGGTTCCGGCTCGGGCTCCGGCTCGGGGGGTTGCTCGACCACGACGCGCTCCCCGGTCCACTCCAGGAACTTGCCGCACGATCCGCAGAAGGTGTCGCTGTCGTCGTTGTGGTGGCCGCACTGCTTGCAGACGATCAACCGGAGGTCACCTCCACGTGTTCACTCACGTCGGCGCGCTTGACGATCTCCACTTTATGCGTCATGTGGGCGGGTTTCGCGGTGGCCACCAGGCGGTCCAGCCGCTCCCGATGGATGGCGTCGGGGTCGTCCACCGCCACCCGGACCAGGAGGGCGAAGTTCGGCGATCCCGGCAGCGGCGTGTCCGCC
>DASQGL010000148.1:0-21763 GCA_035632635.1 Candidatus Limnocylindrales bacterium | reverse complement strand
CGCCGAGGCGAGCAGCGCGACGATCAGGCGTGCGCCGGAATCTGACGTCCGGCCGGAGCGGTCGAGACGGGCAGCCGGCCGGTCCATGGGGTCCCCAGGTAGGGGAGCAGGTACCGGTCGACGCCGTAGTAGCCGGCGATCCGCCAGGCGAGGATCACGAACAGAGCCAGGACGCCGAGGATCGGGTTCGTGCTCACCGCGCCGGCGAGCAGGTAGTTGAGGTTCATCACGATCCCGAAGAAGGCGGCGATCCCGGTCAGCGCGCCGACGATCAGACCCAGTCCGACGAGGACCTCGCCGAAGGTCACGACGTAGGCGAAGAACGTGCTGTTCGGGACGACGAAGCTGGTCAGGAAGTTCGCATACCAGGACTGCACGGCCGGATGGGCGCCCGTGCTGAGTGAGGCGGCGTGCTTGGCGAAGCCGGCGATGGCGGCGCCGTCATTGGGCCCGAAGACCCAGGCGCCCCCGACAGACTTGCCGAACGACGTGATGTTGATGCTGGTGCCGGTCATCTTCTCCCAGCCGGCGGTGAGCCACTCATAGCCGAGGTAGAGGCGGACGATGAGCCAGAGCCAGGCCATGCGGGTGTCGGCGAAGAGGAAACGGGCGAGCGGCGGTTCGGGGATTTGAGTGCTGGCAGACGGATTGACTTTCGCGATGCTCATGGGTTTAGACCTCCTTGTTCGATCTGATCCGAGCCTATCGCCGATCGCCTGGTCGAACATGCGACAGGGGTCCCCCTGCCGCAAGGACCTGGTCCCGCCCGCCGTGGGCCCTTTTGGGCGCCCCCGCCGCGCCCGCTAGCAGGCGGAATTCCGTCCGGGCCAGCTGCCCCACGGCCCGGCGCCGCGCTTTCGCCACCTCGGCCAGCGCCCGGTTCAGCGCGGAGGCGCGGCCGCCCGCGGTGTCGATGCGATTGGCGGAGGGCCATGGATCGGCGCTCCGCGCCATCGCCCGCGCGACCGACGGGCTCGCATCGGAGGGGTCGACCCCACGCAGGCGCTCGGCGATCCGGCGCTCCACTTCCCGATTCGACGGCAGCACGCAGCGGAGGGCAACGACGTCCGCGGCGACGGCGGCCGCCATCTGCCCGGCCTCCTCGCGCCACCTGGCCGAGGAGAACGTCGCATCCAGCACGACCGATTCGCCCAGCTCCAACGCGGTCCGGGCGCGGTGCAGCATCTCTGTGTAGGTCGCGGCCGTGCTCTCCGGCGAGTACAGCCCCTCCTCGTAGGGCTCGATCACCCGCGCCTGATGCGGCAGGCCGGCGAGATCTTTACGCACCTCGTCGGAACGGATCAGGGCGTAGGCCAGTGAATCGCTGAGTCCGGCGGCGAGGGTCGACTTACCGGTCCCGGGTAACCCGCCCACCAGTAGCAGCGTGACCGCCCCCTGCTCGAGGTGATGTCGGGCCAGCCGCAAGAGCCGGCGCGCCTCGACCGCCGACGCCGGTCTCCCTTGCTCGGCGCGGATGCAGGCGACCTTCGCGCGCACCTGCGCGCGGTAGGCGATGTAGTGATCGGCGAGCGACGCGGGGTAAGTCTCGGCGGAAAACTCGCGGTACCAGTAGAGGAACCGCCGGGCCAGTTCGGGCGCGCCAAGGCGCTCCAGGTCCATCGCGAGGAAGGCGACGTCCGCGAGGACGTCACCCCAGCGCAGCCGGTCGTCGAATTCGAGGCAGTCGAGGATCCTGGGACCGTCGTCAAGGCAGAAGATGTCCTCGGCGAGAAGGTCGCCGTGCCCATCGCGGATTCGGCCCGTGGCGATCCGGTGGGCGAAGAGGGGCGGCCGGCCACTCAGGTAGCGGTGAGCGAGCGCATCGACCACCGTCATCTCGCGCGGGTCGAGCATGCCGCCGGCAAACCGGCGCATCTGCGCGGCGTTCGCCTCCCACAGGCCGCGCACGGCCTCGACCCTGCCGGCGGCGGCGATCTCCGGGGACGTCGGCGATTCGCCGTGGATGGCGCTGACCCTCCGCGCCACCTCGCGCACGGCATGCTCGACGGATGCCTCGGCAAGGGACTGCGAAACGAGGGTGGCGAGGCGCCGATCATCGGGCATCCGCTTCATCACGACCAGCTCCTCGCAGGGCCGGCCGGCTTCGTCGCTGATGCTGGCGGTGCCCAGGTACACGTCGGGCGCGAAGCGCCGGTTGATCTCGACTTCCCGCCGGCAGGTAGCCGCCCTGGCCTCCGCACTGGAGAAATCGAGAAACCCCAGGTTGACCGGCTTCTTCATCTTGTAGACGCGATCCCCGAGGAAGAACAGGATCGCCGTGTGCGTCTCGAGAACGGTTGCCGGCGGCGCCGGCCGGGTGGTCATGGCACGGCGGCGCCCTGGCGCTCGGCCTCCTCGAGCCCTTCCACCATCTCGATCGCCTCGGCCGCGCTGAGGTGCTGGTCGAGGATCGGGAGGAAGACGTCGTCCTCCTCGGCGAGGTGAAGCCGGATAGTCGAGTAGAGCTCATAGAGCGTCCGGCGCAGCAACCGTCGCTCGTTGCGCCCGAAATAGCTGTAGACGAGTCGCTCGCGCAGCACGGCCAGCTTGCCGGCCAGCCGCTCGACCTCGAGGTCCTCTCGGGCCATCCCGCTGGTGCTCTCGCGGGCGCCGATGACCCGGCGGATCAGCGGGAAGACCGCGGCCTCTTCCGCCCGCGCGCGCGGGAGGAATCGCGCGGTCAGAAAGGCGTCGACCCGGTCGAGGCGCGTGCGCAGCTCGGGCAGCGAGAGGTCTTCCACGGCGTCAGCGGTCTCCTGGATATCCTTCAGGGCTACCCGGTAGCGGTCGTGCTCCTCGCGAAGCGGTTGTGTAAGCGTGTTCACGGCGCACCTCCTTGCGTGGGTTCAGGTCAAGCGGTTCAACGCCAGCTGCGCCTCCAGCCGGTGAGCGATCCGGTCGACGAAATCCTTGACGGTCGCCTCGGCCACGCGGGCGAGCAGCGTCCGGTCGAAGGTCCGCCCGATCAGCCCGAGCGGCGGCCGGTATTGCGCGCTCAGGGCGAGCTGCGTCCGCGCCCCACCGATTGGAGCCAGCTCGAGGTCTCCGTCCAGGATCGGGAACAGGCCACTCGGTCCGGTCGCCCGCCAGGAAATCGGCACCAGCGTCCGGCTCGACGAGTGAATCGCCTCGCCGATCTGGACGGCGACGCGCTTCGCGATCCGGTACCGTCCATCGATCGGGAACCCGACCTCGGTCAGCAGGCGCTGATGGCGCTCGTCCGCGACCACCGCCATCTCCGGCATCCACGATGCCGGGGCCTGGAGCAGCGTGTGCTCGAGCATCGACATCGGGTGCGCCAGCTCAACGTAGTAGCGGATGAACACGGGTCACCGCCCGGCTTCTTCCCGGTAATAGCGGCGCCATGCGAGCCGGTAGATCGGGACCCATCTCGGGATGTCGCGCAGCCCGGGGATGAACGGCACGAGCAGCAGCCCCAGCGTGAGCAGCCCCATCAGGCCGACGACCAGGAGATCGGCGTTCGAAGCCGTATTGAAGGGTGGGATCTGATACCAGACGGTGTACAGCCACAGCCAGGTCTGCCCTGGATACTGGCCGGTCTCGTTCATCATGCCCCACTGGGAGCCGGTGAGGTGCTCGTTCTGCGCCAGGCCGCTCAGGTATGTGCCATCTCCCATGAAGAGCAGCGGCTTCGTGAAGTCGGTCTGATAGAAGTGGCCGCTGGTCAGCAGAAGGCCGTCGAGGCCGCCCGAGCGCGCCACGGTCAGCAGCCGGTCCATCAGCACCGGCACCGGGCCGTAATCGCCGCTGGCGACGACGACCTTCCCGTTCTCGACCTTGGCGTCGTTGAGCGCCTTCGTGTAAGCCGTGAGCCACGCGGTCTTCTGGGAGTCGGATCCGCTCTGGAAGCTGGCCAGGGCGCTGGTCAGGTCCGTATCGCCGACGCTGGCGTGATTGAGCGGGCTGATGACGAAGTCGTTCGCGGTGTCGATCGGCTGTCGCACGCCGGCCCATTTCGAGGGCGCAATCGGGCCGAGGGTCTGACCGGCGTCCGCCGAGGTGTACGGCGCGCCGTAACCGGCGGTCGTCGTGTTGCCGGCCAGCTCATTGGCGGCCGTGGTCGTGAAGTCGACCGGATCGGCCTGAGCCCAGCTCTGGATCGTGGCCGACGGGACGTCGGGCGATGAGAGCGCCGCGGCCAGGACGATGACGAGGACCAGGCAGGCGCCCAGCGCGATCGCGAGCTCCTTGAGCAGATCGTAGGGAATGGTCCGGATCGTGGCGGTCGGGGGGGCTGGCGACGTGCGCTCTTGCAACATCGTCATCCCTCCTTCACGGTCGAGCGGCTGGACCGCCCCGGCTCGATCGGCTTGACGACGCCCTTCATACGCACCCAGACGATGTGGAGTGCGACGAGGACGATGATCGCAGCGGGCAGGAGCATGACGTGAATGCCGTACATCTGCCCGAAGTTGAGGACATTGAAGAAGGCGCCCAGCCCGGACGCGTTCAGGGCGTCCTTGGCGTTGACGGCGATCCACTGGGAGGCGAAGTTCTGCTGGGACAGGTACCCAGTGAAGGCGGCGACGATCGAGATCGCGAAGATGACGACCCCGATCATCCAGGTCGGCGCCCGGCCGTCCCGCCAGCTGGCCATGAAGTACTGGCCCCAGAGGTGGAGCACCATGAACAGGAAGAAGAGCTGCACGCTCCAGAAGTGGACGCTGTTGAAGAAGCGGCCGGCGGCGGAGATATGCCACCAGTCGGGTCCGGCCAGCGCCAAGATCACGCCGCTGAGGACCGTCAGTACGAGCCCGGCGATGGTCACGACGCCGAAGATGTAGACCCACGAGCCGACGTAGTACGGCTGGCGGTCGGGCAGCAGGTGCTCGAGCGGGAGCCGCTCGGCCACCTCATCCCGGGCGCGCGCGGTCCAGCTGCTGGAGCGCTCGCCCATCGGACCGGGCGGGGTCGACCGTCTCATGACTTCTCCTTCTCCCCGGGCAGGGGAACGACCAGCGCCAGCGCGAACAGCACGATCATCAAAGCGATCAGCAGAAGATTCGGGATCGAGATCAGGATGAAACCCCAGTGCAGGTAGCCGGCAGGTGTGTCCATAGTGTTTTCCAGGGTATGGCAGGGACCCCGCGCGCGTATCCCGACCAAGGTCCCCCCTTGTGCGGGACTCCCTGTTACCCGGTCATCCCCCGCGCGCCCCGGGGGTGGGCGCCCTGCAAGCGGCGGGAGATCGATCCGAACGCAGCCGCCTGGATCTGGGAACATATCCCCCGTGGGTGACATGCCGCTGCGCGTCGTGCTGGTCGACGACCACGAGGTGGTCCGGGACGGCATCAAGGCCCTGCTGGCCGCCGAAGCGGACATCACGGTGGTCGGCGAGGCCGCCACCGTCAAGGACGGGATCGCCCGCGTCGAATGGGCCCGTCCCGACGTCGTGATCATGGACGTCCGCCTGCCGGACGGGAGCGGCATCGAAGCGACCCGCGAGATCCGGGCGCGGCTGCCCAAAACCCAGGTCCTGATGCTGACGACCTTCGCCGACGACGACGCCCTCTTCGCCTCGATCATGGCCGGGGCGGCCGGCTACGTCCTGAAGCAGATCCACGGCGTCGATCTCGTGCGGGCCGTCCGCACGGTGGGCGCCGGGCAGAGCCTCCTCGACCCGGCGGTGACGAAAGGCGTTCTCGAACGCCTGCGCAAGGGCAAGCACTTCCTCAAGGACGAGCGCCTCGCTCGCCTGTCCGCCCAGGAGGAGCGAATCCTGACGATGATCGCGGACGGTAAGACGAACGGCGAGATCGGTCTCCAGCTGAAGCTGGCCGAGAAGACGGTCAAGAACTACGTGACCAGCATCCTCTCCAAGCTCGAAGTCGCCCGCCGGGCGGAAGCCGCCGCCTACCTGGCCCGCCGAACCACGACCCCGGGCTCCTGATCGCCGGCGTCAGGCAGCGTCCCTGATGCTCTGAGCCCGCATGCCGGGCTCATACAGCTGGTAGCGCGCCTTGCCTTTTCGCTTGGCCCCTCGCAGCGCCAGATCCGCGTTCTTAAGCAGGTCGCCGGCAGACTCCTGCCCCGGGACGATCCCTGCCCCACCGATGCTGAGCGGGAGCACGACGTCTGTCGAGCCCGCGCGGAAAGGCGCGCGGAACTGGTCGAGGATGCTCTCGGCAAGATTGCCTATCTCGGCGATGCGCGAGTCGGGCAGGAGGATCGCGAATTCGTCGCTGCGCAGGCGTGCGAGGACCGCGGTCTTCGGAGCGACCTGCTCCAGCCGAGCGCCAACCGCTGCGAGCAGCTGGTCGCCGATCTCGCTGCCGCAGGACTCGTTGACGGCCTTGAAATCGTCGATGTCCAGCATCAGCACGGTCGGCCTGTGGTTGGGCTCGCTGTCTGCCAGTGCCCGCTCCAGCTCGGCCCGAAAGGTCGCCCGGTTCGCCAGGCTGGTCAACGGATCGTGACCGGCTTGATGGGTGACCTTCTCCTCGAGCTGCTTTCGGTCGCTGACATCGCGGATGTTGACGACCAGACCCTCGACGCTGGGCAGGTAGAGCAGGTTCGTGATCGTGATCTCGCAATACGTCCAGGTCCCGAGCTTGTGACGAAGGCGGCACGTCACGGAGGTGGGATGGGCGGACGCCTTGAGCGCATCGCTGAAGCAACTCAGCAGGGCGGGCCGGTCGGCGACGAACGCCAGGTCGACGAGCCGCGTTCCCACCAGCTCTCCCGGCGCGTAGGCGAAGATCCGCTGGACCGACGTGCTCTGAAATCGAACGACGCCGTAACTGTCGGTCAGGGTGGCCGCGTCCGATGAATGCTCGACCAGCGAACGGAGATGTTCCTCACGCTTGCGCAGGGCGGTCGTCTGTTCCTGCAGCTTGTGGTTCAGCGTGACGTTGTCGGTGAGCATCATGAACTGACGGACGATGACCAGCACCGCCACGATCACGAGGTCGTAGAAGAGGAAGTCGTCCACCGAGCCCGTGACCAGGCGATCGGTCCACGACGCGATCAGGGCGGCTGTCAGCGGAACGTAGGGGAGGAGGAGCCGCCAGCGCGTTTGCGGCTGGTCGCTCGGGCGGGGAGCGTTGACCGGGAACAGCCAGGCCCGGAAGCCCGCCAGGGCAATCAGGAAATAGCCGGCCACCCAGCCCGTGTCGATGGGTTGGGCCGGACCGTACGAACTCACGGCGGTCAGATAGGCGAATCCACTGTCCGCCAGGAGGTTTCCGAGCAAACCGCCGGCGAGCAGCAGGAGGCGCAGGCGATCGGGGGCGCGCACGCGGTCCGCCAGCAGAAGGAGCAGCATCGTCAGGATGACCACGTCACTGACCGGATAGGCGAGGCTGATCGCCTGGGCGAAGGGGCTGTCGTGTCCGGCGCTGTAGATGGTCTCGAGAATGGTCGTCCAGCTCATCGCGAGCAGCGAGCCCGCGATGATCGCCCCGTCGAGGACGGTGCCCAGGCGCATTTCGATCCGGGGCGTGGCCGCCGTGAAGAGCAGCACGCCGGCCGCAGCCAGGGGGACGGCCCCCAGGAACCCGGCATCCGCCAGGGAGGGGAAGGGGACCTGCCGTCCGAGGCCGACCTCGTAATAGGACCAGACGGCCTCGCCGGCGGACCAGATCAGGGCGGAGCCCGCGATCAGCGACCAGGCCAGACGGGCCCGGCCGACGTGCCGCCGGGCCGCCGCAGCGCATGCGATCGCGGCGGTGAAGGCGACGGCGGCTTCGCCAAGGTCATCCACTCGCTCGGCCAGGGCGACGCCGCCGAACCGATAGGTCACGCATAGGCCGAAGCTGGCGGTCAGCGTCGCGGCGACGATGACTGCCCCAAGGAAGCGCCGGTTGGCTCGTTTTCGCGCCAGCAGCACCTGTCGGTGACCTCCGTCAGCGAAGTCTCCCGCATCTGGCCGCGACTGTGGGAGGTAGAGGTGTATCGGAGCCCGACCCAAGGAAGCTGTGACTCGTCGCCGATCGAGCCGGACCGTAGCAAGACCGTCACCGGTGTCGGTGTCGAGGGGCCCGCCCCGCGGGGGCGGCCCACCGACCCTCTTGACCGCAGCCTCCGGCCGCCTAGTATGGAGCCATCAAGGGAGGTGGATCCCGTGTTCAAGCGCATCCTGCTCGCGGTCGACGGCTCCGACTACTCGCGTGACGTGATCCCGGCCGCGGCCGAGGTCGCCGCAAAGTTCGATGCCGACGTCTTCGTGCTGCACGTCTTCGAGCGCGATCTCGGCCGCGCCGGAGCCTTTCCGATGGAGACGCCGGACGAGGCCACCAAGATCGTCTCCAACGCGGTCGCGGCCCTCAAGGCCAAGGGTGTCCAGGCCGAGGGGGAGGTTCAGCACGCGATCAGCGGCCACGCCGCCAAGCACATCGTCGAGACCGCCCAGACCCGCAACTGCGACCTGATCGTGATGGGCTCCCGCGGGCTGTCCGACCTGGGCGGGCTGCTGCTGGGCAGCGTCACCCACAAGGTGCTCCAGCTGGCCCACGTTCCCGTGCTCGTGATCAAGCACGAGCGCGTGCCCTCGCCCGCGCTTTCTGGCGCAGCGAGCAGCGCCCGGGCCTGACCCTGCCGAACGAGCCGTCGCCGACCGCCCCGGACACGCCGGTCGTGTTCCAGGCGGACGTTGTGCTGCGCGACGGCTCGACCGTCCGCATCCGGAACGCGGGCGCCGACGATGAGCCTGCCCTGCTGGCCTTCCTGCAGCGGCTGTCCCCGCAGGCCCGCTACACGCGCTTCTTCTCGGGGGCGCCCGACCTCCCCAGGGCAGCTCATCAAGCGGTGACGGGCTCGGCGCCGCACCGTCTCGACCTCCTCGCGTGGAGCGGGAGCACGATCGTGGCCCACGCCGCCTACGTGCGCATGGGCGCGCAGCGGGCGGAGGTGGCGTTCGCGGTCGACGACCGCCTGCACGGCCGGGGCATCGCGACGTTGTTGCTCGGGCAGCTGGCCGAGACCGCGGACCGAGCCGGGATCACCGTCTTCGAAGCCTCGGTGCTGCCCCAGAACCACGAGATGATCGAAGTCTTCCGTCTCAGCGGATTCCCGGTGCGCGTCACGGCCGAACCCGGAACGCTGCAGGTGGAATTCCCGACGTCGCTGTCGCCGACCGCGATCGAACACTACGAGCAGCGCGAACAGATGGCGGCGGCTGCCGCGGTGGGGAGGATGCTGCGGCCGCGAAGCGTCGCCGTGATCGGGGCCTCGCGGTCTCGCGGCACGATCGGCGGCGAACTCTTCCACAACCTGCTCGCGCACGGGTTCACGGGAGCCGTCTACCCCGTCAACCCGCACGCCCCCGTCATCCAGTCCGTCGTCGCGTACCGCTCGGTGCTCGACGTGCCGGGTCCCGTCGACCTGGCCGTGATCGTCGTGCCGGCTGTCGACGTCCTGGCTGTCGCGCGCGAATGCGGCCGCAAAGGCGTGGCGAGCCTGGTCGTGATTTCGGCCGGGTTTGGCGAGGCCGGGGCGGAGGGCATCGAGCGCCAGCGAGAGCTGCTCAGCATTTGCCGGGAGAGCGGGATGCGGTTGTGCGGGCCGAACTGTATGGGGGTGATCAACACCGACCCGGCGGTCTCCATGGACGCAACCTTCGGCCCGGTGTCCCCGCCCCCGGGCCGGGTCGGGTTCCTGTCGCAGAGCGGGGGCCTCGGGCTGGCGGTCATCGACTTCGCCAGTGCTCTCAGCCTCGGGCTCGCCTGGTTCGTGTCCGTCGGGAACAAGGCGGACCTCTCGGGCAACGATTTCCTGCAATTCGCCGAAAGCGACCCGAATACCGAGCTGGTCCTTCTCTATCTCGAATCGTTCGGCAATCCCCGCAAGTTCGCCCGCATTGCGCGGCGGGTGGCCCGGCGGACGCCGATCATCGCGGTCAAGAGCGGCCGGTCGGCGGCCGGGGCCCGCGCAACCTCGTCCCACACGGGCGCCCTGCTGGCGGCTTCCGACGTCACCGTCGACGCGCTCTTCCGTCAGGCGGGCGTCATCCGGACCGACACGCTGGGCGAGCTGTTCGACGTTGCCGCGTTCCTGGCCAACCAGCCGCCGCCGACCGGCCGCCGGATCGGCATCATCACCAATGGCGGGGGCCCGGGGATCCTGTGCGCCGATGCCTGCGAAGCGGAAGGGCTGACGGTCCCCCTCTTGCCCGACCCCGTCGTTGCGGAGTTGCATCAGTTCCTGCGAGCGGAAGCGTCGCTGACGAACCCCGTCGATATGCTCGCCTCAGCCGGCGCGAGCGACTTTGGCCGCGCCATCGAGGTGCTGGCGCGATCGGAGGCGGTCGATGCGATCGTGGTGCTGTTCGTGCCGCCGCTGGTGACCAGGGCGGATGAGGTTGCGCTCGCCATCCGCGCCGCCGCGCGAGGCCTCGAGCGGCCGCTTCCGATCGCCACCGTCTTCCTCTCTGCACGCGGCGTCCCTGCCGAGCTGAAGGCCGGGGACGTGCGCATCCCTTCCTATCAGTTCCCGGAAGATGCAGCGCGCGCCCTCGCGCTCGCCGCGCGTTACGGGGAGTGGCAGCGGCGGCCGGCGGGCGAAGTCCCGACCTTCGACGACCAGCGCGCAGACGAGGCCGCCGGCCTGATCGCCTCGGTCCTCGCGACCGGGGGGCGATGGCTGACCCCACAGGAGACCCACCAGGTCCTCGGCTGCCACGGCATCCCACTCGTCCCGACCCGTTTCGCGACGACGCCCGATCAGGCCCGAGCCGTGGCCGGCGACCTGGTTGCGCCCCTGGTCCTCAAGGCGATCGCCCCCACGCTGCTGCACAAGTCGGATGCCGGCGGCGTACGTTTGAATCTCTCACCCGATCAGATCGCGAGCTCAGCTGAAGACATGGCCGCGAAGGTCACGGCGGCAGGACACCGGCTGGCGGGTTTCCAGGTCCAGACCATGATCGCGGGGGGCGTCGAGATGCTGGTCGGGGTCGTCCACGACCGATTGTTCGGCCCGGTGCTGGCCGCCGGTGCCGGCGGCGTCGCGGTCGAGCTGCTCAAGGACGTCGCGGTGCGAATCACGCCGCTGACCACCGCGGATGCCGACGACATGCTGCGCTCGCTCCGGACGTTTCCCCTGCTGACCGGCTACCGTGGCGCCGTCCCCGTGGATCTGGGAGCCCTCAAGACGGTCATCCTTCGGGTGAGCGCCATGGTCGAGGCGCATCCCGAGATCGCCGAGCTCGACTGCAACCCGGTGATCGTCTCGCCCGCCGGGGCCACCGTCGCCGACGCCCGCATCCGGCTCGAGGTCCCGGAGCCTCGACCGCCGCTCAGCGCGCGCACGACCTAGAGGACCGTTTCTGCGGGGTGGTGTTCACGGACCCGGAGGGTAGAATCTGGCTTGGGTACTCGCGCGGCTTCAGGCTTGAGTCCGATTCACGAGGAGATGGGGTCTATGACCGCGCCCGGATCGTCGAGTAGCGACCGGCGAGATCAGCTTCTGGACGCCGGGCTCGCCCTGGCCGCCGATCTCGCGCTGCCGGCAGTCCTGGAGCGGATCGTCGAACTTGCGGTGAAGCTGACCGGCGCCCGTTACGGCGCCCTGGGCGTGCTCGCTGCTGATGGCCAGATCCGGCAGTTCATCACCGTCGGGCTGACGGCTGACGAGCGCGCGGCGATCGGGCACATCCCGCGCGGGAAGGGAGTGCTGGGCGCGCTGATCCACGAAGCCCGGCCGCTGCGCCTGCGGCGGATCGCGGAGGACCCCCGATCGGTCGGCTTTCCCGTGAACCATCCGCCCATGGATTCCTTTCTGGGCGCCCCGGTCATCGCTCGGGGGAAGGTCTTCGGCAACATCTACCTGACCGAGAAGCAGGGGGCGGATGAGTTCAGCGCCGAGGACGAGTCGGCCCTCGTCATCCTGGCCACCCAGGCCGGCGTGGCGATCGAGAACGCCGCTCTCTACGACGAAAGCCGCCGCCGCGAACGCTGGCTGGAGGCGGTTCGCGATATCGGCAACGCCATCCTTACCGGGCAGCCGGCCGAAACCGTCCTGAGAGCCGTAGCCCACGATGCCCGCGAGCTGGTTGGGGCGGCGACGTCGGCCATCGTGATGGTCGCCCAGGAGGGGGGCCCGGCATCGGACCTCACGATCACGGTGGCGGATGGAGCCCACGCGGATCAGTTGCATCACCTTCCCGTGCCGATGGAAGGATCTGTCTCCGGCGACGTCATGCGCACGCGACGAACGACCGTCCTGCTGGACGCGTCCAGCGACGCCCGGACGTATCAACCGATGATCCGGCTGGGCAACATGGGGCCGGTCGTCTTCGTGCCGGTGATCGTCGGGGGAGCGGCGATCGGAACGCTCGCCGTCGCCAACGCCGTGGGAGGCGCCCCCTTCGAGGATGAGCAGGTCCGCCTGGTCGAGACCTTTGCCAACCAGGCGTCGCTGGCGCTCGAGTACGCCCGGGCGCAGCGCGTGCGCCAGCGCTCCGCCCTGCTGGACGAGCGCGAGCGGATTGCCCGCGAACTGCACGACGGCGTCATCCAGTCCCTTTTCGCCGTCGGTATGGGGCTCCAGGCCGCGGCGCTTCGAGCCGGCGACCACGAGGTGGAAGCGCGCCTGGAGTCGGCGGTCGCCGAGATCGACCGCGCAATTCGGGACCTGCGCAACTACATCTTTGGATTGCGGCCCGGACTGCTCGCCGACCGGCAGCTACGACAGGCGCTCGAGGACCTCGTGCTCGATTTCGCCGAGAAGAGCGGCGTGACGGCGGTCGCCGACGTCGATCCGGAGCTGGCGGCTGAGCTCGCGCCGCGGGCGGCCGATCTCGTCCAGCTGACCCGCGAAGCGCTCTCCAACGTCGGCCGGCACGCGGAGGCCGCAACCTGCCGGGTGAGCCTGTTTCGCGAGGACAGCCTGGGTGTCCTTCAGATCGAGGACGATGGCCGGGGCTTCGACACGCGGGCACCTCACACGGGCCAGGGGATGCGCAACGTCCGCGAACGCGTTGAGGCGATCGGCGGCCGCCTGGCGATCGAGAGTATCCGGGGGGAGGGCACCACCGTCAGGATCATCCTCCCGCTCTCCTGAGCGCGGAGTCCCGTTCCACCTGGGACCTTCCGCCCTCCTTCGGCACGACCGCTCCTGACACGATGGTGACGTCATGGCGACCCCCGCGGCAGATCAAGGCCCGCGCCTTCGCGTGATGATCGTCGACGACCACGAGGTAGTCCGCGATGGGATCAAGGCACTCCTGCTCGCCGCTGGCATCGCGGTGGTCGGCGAGGCGGGGGCCGCCCGCGAAGCGGTCGGCCAGGCCGACGCCGTCCGGCCGGACGTGGTCATCATGGACGTCCGCCTCCCGGATGGCAGCGGCATCGAGGCGACCCGAGAGATCCGCGCCCGGCTGCCGCAGACCCAGGTTCTCATGCTCACGACGTATGCAGACGACGAGGCCCTCTTCGCCTCCATCCTGGCCGGGGCGGCGGGATACGTCCTCAAACAGGTTCAGGGCAGCGACCTGATCCGGGCGGTCCGGCTGGTCGGCGCCGGGCAGAACCTGCTGGACGTTGCGGTGACCAAGGGCGTCCTCGACCGGCTTCGCAGCGGCAAACACCTGCAGAGCGACCAGCGGCTTGCCAGGCTGTCCGCGCAGGAAGAGCGCATCCTGAACGAGGTCGCTGAAGGCAAGACGAACAAGCAGATCGCGGACTCCCTGCAGCTGGCGGAGAAGACGGTCAAGAACTACGTGTCCAGCATTCTGGGCAAGCTGGAGGTGGCTCGCCGGGCGGAGGCGGCGGCCTACCTCGTCCGTCATACCCGCGTCCCCGGATAAGGCATGCGCCTGATCAAGGGCCTGCGGTCAGAGCCGCTGGGCTGGCTGACCGCGAGCGTGCTCGCCGGCCTGTGTGGCGGGATCGTGGCCTGGATCGCGGGATTCGCGAGCGGGGCTCAGCTGATCTGGGCCATCAGCACGGCGATCGCGATTCCCCCGCTCGTGCTCGCCCTCATCGCGGACGCGCGCCAGGGCCGAGCCGGCCTTGACATCATCGCGCTGCTTGCGCTGGTCAGCGCTCTCGTCTTTCATCAATTCCTGGCCGGAGCGCTGATCGCCGTCATGTTCGCGACCGGCCAGGCGCTCGAGGCGTTCGCGGATTCGCGCGCCCGCGCCGAGCTCACGGCACTGCTGGCGAGGGCGCCACGCACCGCCGATCGCTATCGGGATGGCTCGATCGAGCGCGTCCCGGTCGACGCGGTCGCAGCCGGCGATCGGTTGCTGATCCCGGCGGGCGCGGTGCTCCCGGTCGACGGCGTGGTCGCGACCACCGCGGCCGTCCTCGATGAGTCCGCCCTCACCGGCGAGGCGATTCCTGTCGTGCGTGCGATCGGGACGGAGGTTCGCAGCGGGGGCGTCAACGCAGGCTCATCCTTCGACCTGGTGGCGTCGGCGCCTGCGGCGGCCAGTACCTACGCGGGAATCGTTCGCCTGGTCCGGTCGGCGCAGGCGGAAAAGGCGCCCTTCGTTCGCCTCGCGGACCGCTACGCCGCGATCTTCCTGCCGCTCACGCTGCTGGTCGCCGGGGTCGCCTGGGTGCTCTCGGGTGACCCCGTGCGCGCGGTTGCCGTCCTGGTCGTCGCGACACCCTGCCCGCTGATCCTCGCCGCCCCGGTCGCGATCGTCGCCGGCATCTCGAGGTCCGCGCAGCGCGGCGTGATCGTGAAAGGTGGCGGCGCCCTCGAGACGCTCGGCCGGGCCCAGATCGTGGTCCTCGACAAGACCGGAACCCTGACCGCGGGCGCGCCGGTGGTCACCGAGGTGGTCCCCCTGCCCGGGTGGACGCCCGATGTGGTGCTGCGGCTTTCCGCCTCACTCGATCAGGCGTCGTCCCACGTGCTTGCCGGGGCGATCGTGCGCACGGCCCATGACCGCGGCCTGTCGCTCCGGGCGCCGGCCGACGTCGGCGAAGAGCCGGGAATGGGAATTCGTGGCAGCGTGGATGGCCATCGCGTGGCGGTCGGCAGGAGCAGTTGGGTCACGCCCGGCGCCGCGGACGTCATCCCGGTCGAGGACTCCGCCCTGGTGGGAACGACCGGCGTCTACGTCGCGATCGACGGGAGGATGGCCGGCATCCTGCGGCTTGCCGATCCGCTGCGGCCGGACGCCGTAGGGACGATCCAAGCCCTGCGCCGGTCGAGGGTCCGTGTCATCGCAATGCTGACCGGAGACCACCAGGCGGTCGCCGCCCGGATCGGGGACGACCTCGGTCTCGACGCCGTGCTCGCGCGTCAATCACCCGCGGACAAGATCGCGGCCGTCCGGGCCTACCGCCGGACGGGCACCGTGATCATGGTGGGGGACGGGATCAACGACGCGCCCGCGCTGGCGGCAGCCGACGTCGGCGTGGCGATGGGGGCCCGCGGCGCGACGGCGTCGTCCGAAGCGGCCGATGTCGTCCTCCTGGTCGACCGGCTCGCGGTGCTGGCGTCCGCCATGCGAATCGCCCGGCGAGCGCGCGGCATCGCGCTCCAGAGCGTGCTCGTGGGCATGGGCCTGTCGCTGGCGGCCATGCTGGTCGCCAGTGTTGGGCTTCTTCCGCCGCCGGTCGGCGCGCTCCTCCAGGAGGGCATCGACGTCGGCGTCATCCTCAACTCGCTTCGCGCGCTGCGGGTTGAGGATGACCGGGAACCGGGCGGCCCGGCTATCACGCAGGGGCGAACGACGTCCGGCGCAACGTGGCTTCCAGGCTCTCCACCGCCTCAGGAGTCAACGCCTTCTGCACGGGCGGAACGATGACAACCGGGATCGGACTGTGGTGGGCCAGCTGGTGGCTGACGCTTCCCAGGAGCAGCTCGACGAAGCCGCCCAGGCCGCGGGTCCCGACCACGATCATCTCCGCGCCTTCGCGCTGAGCCAGTTTCATCATGATCGAGGCTGGGGTCGTACCCTCCTCGAAGACGCTCTGGAACGAGAGCCCTGACGAGCGCAACGGCGCGCACCAGTCCTCGGTGAAGCACCGCTCCTGTTCCTCGAGCCAGGCTCGGCTCTGGACCGGCGGGGCGACGCCCATCGGCCCGGGCACATAGATCGCCGCAGCCTCGACGTGGACGGCGATGATCTCGGCATCGAGCCGCCGGCCGGTCTTGATCGCCCAGTCGAGCGCCCTGGCGGATCCCTCGGATCCGTCGAGGCCGACGATGATTTTCGGCCGTGGTGTGCTCTGCATATCTCCAACCTCCTCGCATGGGATGGCCGCACCGGCGGCCTCGATCTCAGCCTAGGTCTCGACTCGCGACGTGCCGAAGGACCGCCGTCCCCTCTTTTGGGGGACCGATGGCTGGGGCGGCCACCCGCATACAGCGGACAGCCCGCGGGGGTTCTGCTAGCGAAGCCGGAGAACCTCGGTGCCGCTTCCCACCGCTGATCGCAGGTCCTTCAACCGGGCGAGCTCGAGATGCAGATCGATCAACTCGTCGGGTGTGATCGCGGCCTTGGCCGTCCGTGGTTCCGGCACGTACGCCGTCGCATGGTGGCCGGCTTCGGATCGGCGGTCGTACCGGGCCATCTGGAAGGCGAGCGCACATCCGATGGCCGCCAGCAGGATAGGGAACAGCAGCAGGAAGGCCATGTCAGTGCCCGCTCAGCAACCGATCGTCTGCCGGCGCGCTGTTTGCTTGCATCGCATGCCACCTGTGCGCGACAAGGATGGGACGCGGGGACCGCCGCGGGGAGGGACCTTCGCCCCCCTCAGTTCGGGCCTGCGCAGGGACCCGGACGGACCGCGGCCGGGACCATGGTGCCGATGATCTCCGTCGCACGGGGTGCGGTCCGTAGCCAGGGCGAGCCGCGAAGGTCCCCCCGACGGCAAGGACCGATGGCCCTGTGCCTGGAGATGTCCCGCTCCTAGGCTGACCTAGAGAGTGGTTTGTGCCTCACAAGGAGGAGGTCGAGACATGGCAGTCGCGGTCAGATCGAACGGCGCGGTCGAGACGAAGCCGAAATCGAAGGTCTATGTCCCACCCGGTCAGCCGGGTTCGCTGGTGTCGCTGAAGCCGCGCTACGACAACCTCATCGGGGGGCGGTGGGTGAGGCCAACGTCGGGCCGGTACCGGCCGAACCTCACGCCCGTGACCGGCAAGGTCTTCACCGAAGTCGCAGAGTCGACTCCAGCCGACGTCGAGCTGGCGGTGGACGCTGCCCACGCCGCGAAGGTCGCCTGGGGCGAGCGCTCATTGGCCGAGCGCGCCGCCCTTCTCAACAGGATCGCGGATGCGATCGAAGCCAACCTCGAGATGCTGGCCGTAGCCGAGAGCTGGGACAACGGCAAGCCGGTCCGCGAGACGCTGAACGCGGACCTGCCGCTCGCGATTGACCACTTCCGCTATTTCGCCGGCGCGACGCGGGCCTTGCAGGGGACGTCGACTGAGATCGACAAGGACACGGTCGCCTATCATTTCCACGAACCGCTCGGCGTCGTCGGGCAGATCATCCCGTTCAACTTCCCGCTCTTGATGGCGGCCTGGAAGCTGGCGCCCGCGCTGGCAGCCGGCAACTGTGTCGTTCTGAAGCCCGCCTCGCCCACCCCCTGGTCGATCCTCAAGCTGGCCGAGGTGATCGAGGGGGTCGTGCCCCCCGGCGTGATCAATATCGTGAACGGCTCGGGCGCGGAGGTCGGCAGGGCGCTCGCGTCAAGCACGCGGATCGCGAAGATCGCCTTCACGGGCGAGACCACGACTGGCCGGCAGATCCTGCAGGATGCGGCGCAGAACCTGATCCCGGTCACGCTGGAACTGGGCGGGAAGTCCCCGAACATCTTCTTCGAAGACGTCATGGCAAAGGACGATGAGTTCGTCGACAAGGCAGTCGAGGGCTTCGTCCTGTTCGCCTTCAACAAGGGCGAGGTCTGCACCTGCCCGTCCCGTGCGTTGGTCCAGGAGTCCATCTACCGGCTCTTCATGAAGCGATGCCTCCCGCGCATCCGCAAGATCAAGCAGGGCAACCCGCTGGATCCTGAGACGATGCTCGGGCCGCAGGTGTCGGCCGCGCAGCTCGCCAAGGTCGCCTCCTATGTCGAGATCGGCGTCGCTGAAGGCGCCGAGGTCCTGACGGGTGGCCACCGCGCCGTGCTCGACGGCGAGCTCAAGGACGGTTTCTACTTCGAGCCGACCGTGCTCAAGGGCCGCAACCGCATGCGGGTCTTCCAGGAGGAGATCTTCGGTCCTGTGCTCGCCCTCACGACCTTCGACACCGAGGCGGAGGCGCTCGCGATCGCGAACGACACGGTGTACGGACTCGGCGCAGGGGTGTGGACGCGGGACATCAATCGCGCGTTCCGGATGGGCCGCGCCATCCAGGCGGGCCGGGTCTGGACGAACTGCTACCACCTGTATCCGGCTGGTGCCGCGTTCGGCGGCTACAAGATCTCCGGGATCGGCCGCGAGACGCACCAGATGATGCTCGAGCACTACTCGCAGGTGAAGAACCTGCTCGTCAGCTACAGCTCCACACCACTCGGACTCTTTTAGACGGAGGAACGAAGATGAAGGCGCTTGTCTACCAGGGACCCGGCCGCAAGAGCTGGGCAACCGTGCCCGACCCATCGATCCGGTACGCAACCGATGCGATCGTCAGTATCGACGCGGCGACGATTTGTGGGACGGACCTCCACATCCTCAAGGGTGACGTCCCGGAGGTGACTCCCGGAACGATTTTGGGCCATGAAGCCGTCGGGACCATCGTGGAGACCGGCTCGGCGGTGACGACCGTGACCAAGGGCGACCAGGTCCTGCTGGCGTGTATCAGCGCGTGCGGCCGGTGCACGTACTGCAAGCAGGCGCGGTACGGCGCCTGCACCGGCGGCGGCGGATGGATCTTCGGGCACACCATCAACGGCGTCCAGGCAGAGTTCGCCCGCGTTCCCTTTGCCGACACCTCCGTTTACAAGGTCCCCGAGGGGCTCAGCGACGAGCAGGTGCTGTTCCTGTCGGACATCCTCCCGACTGCGTTCGAGGTCGGCGTGCTGAACGGCAAGGTCTCGCCCGGTGACACGGTCGCGGTGGTCGGAGCGGGCCCGATCGGCCTGGCCGCCATCCTGACCGCGCGGCTCTTCTCGCCGGGGAAGATCATCGCCATCGACGTCGCCGACGGCCGGCTCAAGCGGGCGAAGGCCTTCGGCGCGGACGTCACGGTCAATAACGGGGTGACCGATCCGGTCGCAACCGTCATGGCCGAGACGGACGGCCTCGGCGTCGATGTGGCGATCGAAGCGGTTGGTGTGCCGGCCACCTTCGAACTGTGCGCCGACCTGGTGCGCCCGGGCGGCCACCTGGCCAACGTGGGCGTGCATGGACACCCGGCATCGATTCACCTGGAGAAGCTGTGGATCCGTGACGTCACGATCACGACCGGGCTCGTCGACACCTACTCGATCCCTCGGCTGCTCAGTCTGATCAAAAGCGGGCGACTCGACCCGACGGTGTTCGTCACGCACCGCTTCGCGATCGACGAGGTGATGACCGCCTACGACATCTTCGGTGATGCGGCGAAGTCCAGCGCGCTGAAAGTCGTTCTGAGCGGCGCCGCGGTCCTGCCGCAGCCCGCCGAGAAGGAGCTGGTCGGCGTGGGCGTTCGCTAGGGCTCACGGTGAGTGGAAGGGCGGCGAGATCAGCGCCGCCCTTTCGGTACGACCCGGTCCCGCCGCTGGTGGAATCCGCGCATCCCGCGGTTCGGTACTGGGCGAGGCGCGATCTGCTCGGCGAGCGCCGTGGCCCCGTTGCCGAGATCTGGCAGTGTCCGCAGGCAATGGCCATCCTGCGCCGCCAGCGCGACGATGGATCCTGGCGCTATGCGGCGGGTACGTCGCGGAGCCGCTCGGCCATGCAGTACGACCTGCTCGAGACCTACCGGGCGCTCGGCGAGCTGGTCGAGAAATTCGGGCTGACCCGGCGGCACCCCGCCCTGCGCCAGGCCGCTGAGGTCATGCTGGGAAGCCAGGCACCGGACGGCGACCTCCGCGGGATCTATGGCGCGCAGTACTCGCCGAACTACACGGCGGGCACACTGGAGCTGCTGATCAAGGCTGGCTACGCAGGAGACGCGCGGGTGGAGCGCAGCTTCGCGTGGCTCCTGGAGATCCGTCAGCAGGACGGTGGATGGGCCGTTCCCCTGCGCACCCGGGGCATGAACCTTCAACGGCTCGGCGGGCCGACCGTCCGACCGGATCCCTCGCGGCCATTCTCCCACCTCATCACAGGAATCGTGCTGCGCGCCTTTGCCGCGCATCCTCGCGGGCGCCGGTCGTCCGCGGCCCGCCGCGCGGCGGGGCTGCTTGGCGGTCGGCTGTTCGAGGCTGACGTCTACCCGGACCGTTCGGACCCCGAGTACTGGACCGCGTTCAGCTTCCCGTTTTGGTTCACGGACCTGATCTCGGCGCTCGACTCATTGAGCCGGGTCGGCTGGTCTGCCGACGACGGCAACGTCTGGCGGGCCATGCAATGGCTGGCCAGCCGGCAACGACCTGACGGCCTCTTCGACCTCCGAATGCTCCGCGCAAGAGACAGGCACCTGCCCGAGTGGCTCGCGCTGGCCATCTGCCGCGTCACACAGCGGTTCGGCCTCCCGCTGCCGGCATGACCGGTCCGAGGCACGGCCCAGGGTCGCCAGCATCACTCCTTCGATCAGGTCGACCGGCCGAAGAGCCCTGAGCGTCGCGCCCATCCGCGGGGACGCCGCCGGGACTTTCGTCCCTCGCGATAGGTGCCGGCCGGCCCATGGCGCCCGCCGGGACCGAGCATCTAATGGTGTCATGAAGAGGGGATTCCCGATCCCAATCGTCCTCGTGCTCCTCGTGCTGGGCGCTTGCGGGCAGGCTCCGAGTGCGAACACGTCGCCCACGGCGTCAGAGACCGCAACCGCCTCACCGAGCGCCAGCCCGTCGCCGACCCCGACGACATCTCCGAGCCCGACGCCAACGCCGGCGCCGAGCCCGTCTCCGACCGAGGCGGCCTGGCCGCCGGCCGGTTTCAGCGCGAGCGGCGCCGCCGGGGGGTCCGGGACCTCGAGCGTCTCGGTCGTCGCGGTACGGCTCGGTGCCCACGCGGGCTACGACCGATTCGTGATCGAGTTCAGCGGTGCGGTGCCGAGCTATACCGTCACCATCCAGCAGGGGGCGCGCTTCACCCTCTCACCCAGCGGGAAGACGATTCAGCTGGACGGCACCGATGGGGTGGTCGTAACCATCCAGCACGTGCTGAACTGGACCAGCTATACGGGACCGACCCGCCTGCAGCTCGACTCGACCTACCTGCGGGCCGGAAGCCTGATCCAGAACTTCGAAGGCGTCCAGCAGTGGGGACTCGGGATCGCCGGAAGCCCGGCGCTGCGGGTCTTCACGCTCAGCGCTCCGGCGCGCCTGGTGGTGGACGTCACGGCGCACTGATCGGGCAGGCGGCCCTACTCGCAGCCTGAGCTGAGGCGCAGGGCCGCTTCGCCGGCCTCACGCTCGCGGGCGAACCGCTCCGCCCGCTGCTTGATCCCGCTCAGCATCTTCCGGACCATGAGAAAGCCGCCGAGGTCGAGGAACAGCCTCATGGGCAGTTCGGTGCGCCAGCTTGCCGGCCGGAACAGGATGCGCCGAAGCGTCCAGCCTGGCATGAATCCGAGGTTGCGCGACACGAGCCTGGTGCGACGGTCGTCGACGGGATACAGGCCGAAGGCCCAGGTGATCGAGGCGCCGTCCAGGCGCCCACCGAGCGCGAGCTGTCGATTCGGCTCGAGGGTGATGACCGGCAGGGCGGCCCCAGGACCAGGGCCCATCGGGATCGCGTCGCCGGCTTGCAG
>DASQGL010000147.1:0-4082 GCA_035632635.1 Candidatus Limnocylindrales bacterium | reverse complement strand
AGAAGAACTCGGCATGCTGCGCGATCTCGTTCGCCGTGAGCGCGGCCCGGGGAATCTCGATCATCGTCCCGAACTTGAACGGGATGGTCGTCTTCTGCTCCGCGAAGACCTGCTTCGCGGTGGCCTCCACGTTCTCGTGCGTCCGGCTGAGCTCGTTGACGTGCCCGACCAGGGGGATCATGATCTCGGGCCGGACGTCGACCCCCTTCTTCCTCAGGCCGATCGCCGCCTCCAGGATCGCGCGCACCTGCATCTGGATGATCTCGGGGAAGAGCAGCCCGAGGCGGATGCCGCGCAACCCGAGCATCGGATTCTGCTCCCGCATGCCCTCGATCGCCTTGAGCAGGCGCTCCTCGTGGGCGAGCTTGGCCTTGGGCGCCTTCTTCAGGCGCATCGTCGTCACCTTGACCAGCTGCTCGTCGTAGTTGGGCAGGAATTCATGCAGGGGCGGGTCGAGCAGCCGGATGATGACCGGGAGCCCGTGCATCTCCTTGAGGATGCCGCTGAAGTCCGAACGCTGGAAGGGCAGCAGCCTGGCGAGCCACTTCTGGCGCTCCTTCGTGTCCTCGGCCAGGATCATCTTCTGGACATAGGGCAGGCGCTCCTGCTCCATGAACATGTGCTCGGTCCGGCAGAGCCCGATCCCCTCGGCGCCGAAGCCGCGCGCGATCTTGGCGTCGCGCGGGTAGTCGGCATTCGCCCAGACCCCCAGGCGCCGACGGGCGTCGGCCCAGGTGAGCAGCCGGTTCAGGTCCTTGTTGATGGCCGGCTCGATCATGGGCACCGATCCGAGGATGACCTCACCGGTCGAGCCGTTGATGGTGAGCAGGTCGCCCTCCTTGACCGTCTTGCCGTTGACCGAGAAGAGCCGCCGCTCCAGGTCGACCTTGATCATCTCGGCGCCGGCCACGCAGGGCTTGCCCATGCCGCGCGCCACGACCGCCGCGTGGCTGGTCTTGCCGCCCCGGGAGGTGAGCACGCCCTTGGCCATGATCAGGCCGTGGACGTCGTCCGGATTGGTCTCGATCCGGACCAGGATGACGGACTCGCCCTTGCGGCCCAGCGCCTCGGCCCGGTCGGCGTCGAAGACGGCCTTGCCGCTGGCGGCGCCCGGGGAGGCATCCAGCCCCTTGGCGATGACGGTCGGCTTCGCCTTCGGGTCGATGCGCGGATGGAGGAGCTGATCGACCTGCGCCGGCTCCACCCGCTGGAGGGCCTCCTCCTCGCTGATCAAGCCCTCCTGCACCATGTCGACCGCGATCTTGACCGCGGCCTGGGCCGTGCGCTTGCCGGAGCGCGTCTGCAGCATCCAGAGCTTGCGCTTCTCGATCGTGAACTCGAGGTCCTGGACGTCCCGATAATGCTTCTCCAGCTGGGCGGCGGTTGCCTCGAACTGGGCGTAGACCTCGGGCAGCTGTCGCTTCAAGGTCGAGATCGGCCTGGGGGTGCGAATGCCCGCCACCACGTCCTCACCCTGCGCGTTGAGCAGGTACTCGCCGTAGAGGACCTTCTCCCCGGTGTTCGGGTCGCGGGTGAAGGCGACCCCGGTGCCGGAATCGTTGCCCATGTTGCCGAAGACCATCATCTGGACGTTGACCGCGGTGCCCAGGTCATGCGGGATCTTGTTGAAGTTGCGGTAGTCGATCGCCCGCTTGTTCATCCAGGAGGAGAAGACCGCCTCGATCGAGGCCCGCAGCTGCGCCTGCGGATCGTCCGGGAATGGCTTGCCGCTCTCCTTCTGGACGATCGCCTTGTACTCCGCGACCAGCATCGTCAGCTGCTCCGGCGTCAGCTCGGGATCGGTCTTGACCTTCGCCTTCTCCTTCGCATGCTCCAGCCGCGCCTCGAACTTCTGGGCGTCGATGCCGAGCACGATCTTGCCGAACATCTGGATGAAGCGCCGGTAGGCGTCCAGCGCAAACCGGCGATCACCGGTCAGCCTGGCCAGGCCCTCCAGGGTTTGCGGATTCAGGCCGAGGTTGAGGACCGTGTCCATCATTCCGGGCATCGAGAACTTGGCGCCCGAGCGCACCGAGACCAGGAGCGGGTTCTTCACGTCGCCCAACCGCTTCCCCGTCTTCTCTTCGACCTTGTGCAGGGCCTCGATCGCCTGCTCCCACATGCCGTCGGGGAACCGCTTGCCCGATGCGTAGTAGGCGTTGCAGGCCTCGGTCGTGATCGTGAATCCGGGGGGCACCGGCAGCCCGGCCCGGGTCATCTCGGCGACGCCCGCGCCCTTGCCGCCCAGCAGGTCGCGCATGTCCTTGTTGCCCTCTTCGAAGAGGTAGACCCACTTCTTCCCGGTCTGGGCGCGTGCGGGAGCAGGGGTCTCTGTCGTGATGGCCATGCGATTCCTCCAAAGATGATTGCGGCTGCCCAGTCAGGATAGCAAGGCGACCTGCCGGCCTTGACGGCCGACGCGGGCAGTCGGTCCGATTTTCAGGCGCCCCCCGTCATGACCCGGTCGAAGTCCGGAAAGTAGCGTGGAATCACCGAGAGCTCGAACTCCAGCAGGATCGATTCCTTCGACTCCCGCTCCAGCAAGAACTCGAAGCTGCGCCGGACCAGCTCTTCGGGACTTCGCCCCTGCCCCCAGCGCGCCAGGTCTGCGGGCTGCACGTGGACCAAGTGATGCGTCACCACGCCCGCCTCGTCGACATCGACCTCCGCGGTCAAGGGGGGTCGCGGCGACCGGATCCGACCGAAATCACCGCGGCCCCGGGATCTCGACGCACGCCAGAGGAATCCCCCGGCTAGGGCGGCACGATCGTGATCACGGTGCTGTCGACGCGGAGGTTGCCGTCCGCGGCCAGGCCGCTCGCCGTGATGATCAGCTGGCCGGAGGGGTCGCCCATCGGGATCTGGATCCTGTCGGTGATGCGCCCCCTGGCGTCGGCGGTCACCGTGTTGACCGTGGTCCCGCCGATCGCGACCGTGACCGTGGCGCCGGCCTTGAAGCCGCTGCCCGTCAGCGTGATCCACTGGCCGTCCTGGACCGTGCTGCTGGTGTCGAGCAGCGTGCCGTTCTCGACCACCGTCCCGGCGGCGCTGAGGTTGATCAGGACCTGGTGCACGGTCCCGTCATCGAGGGTGGCCTGCAGGATGTGATCACCCGCGCTGAGCCCGGTCGTGCTCAGACTGAAGATGTACTGGGTGCCGTCCCAGGTGAAGGTGTTGCCGACGTTGCCACCGGCCGAGACCGCGGCGGCGCCGTCGACGGTCAGCGTGGCAACCGCGTTCGTGATCAGGTTGCCGTTCGCGTCGAGCAGCCGGAACTTGACCGGGATCATGTGCCCGAGCGCGTAGCTGCCGGCCTCGACCAGCGGCTTCATGAAGCCCGGGAACCGGTAGAGGACGAAGTAGGTTGCGGTGGCGGTCGACGTGTTGCCCACCTTGTCGGTGGCCGTCACCGAGTAGACGTACACGCCGGCACCGCTGGCCGTGGTGGGCGCGGACAACACCGCCGAGGCGCTGGCCAGGCCTGAGCCGCTGTCGCTCGCCGCATAGCTCGGCGCCGGCGCCCCGTTCACGCCGTACACCGCACCGTCGCGTACTCCCTTGATCCGGATCACGGGCGGGGTGGTGTCCTGCACCGTGACGGTGAAGCTGAGGCTGGACGCATTGCCAGCCCGGTCGGTCGCCGTCACGATCACGGTGGTCGTCCCGAACGGGAAGAGCGTGCCCGGGCTCTGCGAGTAGGTGATGGCGGGCGAGAGCGTGACCGCGTCGCTCGCCGTCGCCGCGAAGTTCACGTAAGCGCCCAACGGTCCGGTCGCCTCCACGGTCAGGTTCGGCATGGGGCTGATGACCGGCGGGGTCGTGTCGCGGACGGTGACCGTGAACGTGAGGCTGCCGACGTTCCCGGCGGCGTCCGTCGCGGTGGCGGTGACCGTCGTCGTGCCAACCGGGAACCAGGTCCCGGGATTCTGCGAGTACCAGATCGCCGGCGACGGGGTGACCAGGTCGGTCGCGGTCACCGCGAAGGTCACGATCGCCCCCGCCGGGCTGGTCGCCTCCGTGAAGGCCGGCGGCGGTGTGGTCAGGGTGATCACCGGCGGCGTCGTGTCACGCACGGCCACCGC
>DASQGL010000146.1:0-46007 GCA_035632635.1 Candidatus Limnocylindrales bacterium | reverse complement strand
GTGGCGCGGACCTGGGTGAGATCCCGCGGCTGCGCCAGGCCCTGGCCGGCGCGGTTGACGAGCCGCTCCAGGTCGTGCAGCCGGCGGAGCGCGGCGCGGATTCGCGCCCGGCCGGCGACATCCGCCTGGAGCTGCGCCACGCGGTCGAGCCGGTCTTCGAGCATCGGCCGCGCGCGCAACGGTCGATCGAGGAAGCGCCGCAGGCAGCGCGCGCCCATCGCGGAGACGGTGAGGTCGAGGAAGGCGGTCAGGTCGTCCTGGGGATTGAGCGGGGAGCCGCCGCCCAGACCCAGGCTCCGGCGGGTGGCGGCGTCGAGATGCATGAAGGTCTGCGGGTGCTCGGCATGCAGCCGCAGCAAGGCGGGCTCCAGCGCGAGCCGCGCCCGCTCCGCATGGCGCAGGAGGGCCCCGGCCGCCGCGAGCGCCTCCGGCCACTCCTCGCAGGCGAACGCCGCCAGGGTCTCGACCCCGAGCAGCTCGCGCAAGCGGTCGCCGGCGGCGCGGGCGTCGAAGTCCTGCGCCGGAGCATAGGTCGAGGGCAGCGTCCCCAGGAGCGGCGCCAGCCTGGCCCGATCCAGCTCGCAGGCGACGATCTCCGCCGGCCGCAGCCGGACGAGTTCGTCGCGCAGGGCATCGAGGTCGGGGTCGAGCCGGCTGACCGCCAGCTCACCGGTCGAGCAGTCGAGCGCGCTGACGCCGATGTGGTGCGGCCGCAGGCAGATGGCGACCGCGTAGTTCGTCTCAACGCCGTCCAGGTAGGCGTCTTCCACGACCATCCCCGGGGTGAGCACCCGGACGACCTCGCGGCGGACCAGGCCCTTCGCCTTCTCCAGCGGATCCTCGACCTGGTCGCAGACCGCGACCCGCAGGCCGGCCTTGAGCAGCTTGGCGACGTAGGGTTCGAAGGCATGATAGGGGACGCCCGCCATGGGGAAGCGCTGCCCCTTACCCAGCTCGCGTCCGGTCAGCGTGATCCCGAGGATGGGCGCCGCCCGCTCCGCGTCCTCGCCGAAGGTCTCATAGAAATCGCCGAGCCGGAAGAGGACGATCGCGTCCGGATAGGCCTGTTTGACCCGCTGGTACTGGTCGAGCACGGGAACGGATCGCACCGGGCTAGGCTACCCCAGCAGGACGGCCTACGCCACGACCGTTCCGCGCAGCTGCCAGGCGGTCGCCTGTTCGATCCGGACCCGACGCACGGTGCCGGCTGAGGCGCCCAGCGGGCTCAGCCCGAGGACGACTTTGTTCTGGCGCGTTCGCCCGCTCACCTGCTCCCCGTCCACCTCCTCCACGAGCACCTCGACGGTGCGGTCGATCCAGCGGCGGTTCGCGCGTTCCGCGATCTGGCGCTGGGCCTCCAGCAGCACGTTGATCCGTCGCTTCTTCTCGGCCGGCGGGACGTCGTCCAGCTTGAGGCCGGCGGTGGTGCGCGGGCGAGGCGAGAAGCCCTGGATGTGGACGACGTCGAAGGCGACCTCCCGGAGCAGCGACAGCGTCGCCTGGAACTGCTCCTCCGTCTCCCCCGGGTAGCCGACGATGACGTCCGTGGAGACCGACAGGTCCGGGATCATCGCCCGAGCGCGGGCCACGATCTGCAGGTACTCGGCCCGCGTGTGGCGCCGGCGCATCTGCGTGAGGATCGCGTCGTCACCCGACTGGAAGGGCAGGTGCAGGTGCTCGCATACTCGCGGCAAGTCACGGATCGCGGTCAGCAGATCGTCGTGCACGTGGCGTGGATGCGAGGTCAGAAAGCGCACCCGCCAGATGCCCGGCACGCGCTCGACGGCTTCCAGGAGGCCGGACAGCCGGGCCCCGCTCTGCGGATCTCGGTACGAGTTGACGGTCTGCCCGAGGAGGGTGACCTCGCGTACGCCCTGCGCCGCAAAGCGCGCGACGTCCTCGACCACGTCCTCAAGCGGACGGCTGCGCTCGGTCCCGCGGACGAAGGGGACGATGCAGAAGCTGCAGACCTCGTTGCAGCCGAAGATGGCGGGCACGAAGGCGGTCAGGCCGTGCCGGAGCACGCCGCCACCGGTTTGAGCCGGATCCGTCTCGTAGGCGCCCTGGAGATCCTGGATGAAGGCCTCGTATTCGCGCATGTCGAAGCGGTAATCCAGGTCGGGCAGGCGCTCGTAGAGGCGGTCTTTCTCTTTGTTCGCCATGCACCCGGTCATGGCGATCGCGCGACCGGGCCGTTCGCGTTTCCAGCCGCGGAGCTCGCGGAACCGTCCATAGGCCTTCTGCTCGGCGTTCTGACGGACGCAGCAGGTCACCAGGATGGCCAGGTCGGCGTCGCCGAGAGAGGCGGCCGCCTCGAAGCCCGCGGCAAGCAGGCCCTGGGTCAGGTATTCCGCATCGGACTCGTTCATCTGGCAGCCGCTGACCCACAGGTGGAAGCGGCGGCCACAAGGCGCTGGGCGGCGGCGGTGGCGCGACGGCCGGGTGAAGTGGGTGGGATCGAAGGTCAGCGGCGCGCCGGGGACGCGCAGGCGGGGCGGGACAGTCCCCTCGGGCACGGGCCTCGCCTAACGAGATTCGACGAGGAGCCGGATCCCGGTGCGCTCCTCGCCATCGATCGAGATGTCGATGAACGACGGGATGCAGACCAGGTCGAGGCCGCCGGCCGCCACGTACCCACGGGAGATGGCGATCGCCTTGACCGCCTGGTTGATCGCCCCGGCCCCGATGGCCTGGACCTCGACCCGGCTCTGGGTTCGAACCACGCCGGCGATGGCGCCGGCCACGGCGACCGGCTTGGAGGTGGCGGACACTTTCAGCACCTCGATCGCCGACCGCCCGGGGCGCGCGGCACTCGGAGCGGCCGAGCCCACCGGCGTTCCCCTGCTACTCGAGGGAGACGCTTCGGTCGATCCGTTCGATGAAGGTGGCGTTTCCAGAGTGTCCATCTATTCTAACCAGTACGGAATTGAACGACACGACGCCTTCGGCCACCTTAAATCGGTGCGGGAGACCCGTCAAGAAGCGCTGCAGGCTGATCTCCCGATCCATGCCGATCACGGAGTCCCGCGGGCCGACCATCCCCAGGTCGGAGACGAACGCGGTGCCGTTGGGCAGAATCCTAGCATCTGCAGTGGGAACATGTGTGTGGGTCCCGAAGACGAAGCTGGCGCGCCCGTCCAGGTACCAGCCGAGCGCCATCTTCTCGGAGGTGGCCTCGGCATGCATGTCGAACAGGCGGACCGGAGTGCCGCCCGCCTGGCGAAGCACCTCGTCGGCGGCCCGAAAGGGCGAATCCATGGGCGGCATGAAGAGCTGGCCCTGGACGTTCCCGACCAGCACCCGCCCCTTCTCCCCCAGGTCGTGGCAATACCAGCCCCGGCCGGGCGCCGCGGTCGAGTAGTTGTGCGGGCGCAGAATCGGGCGCGAATCGAACCCGGTGAGCATCTCGCGCTGGTCCCAGATGTGGTTCCCGGAGGTGAGCACGTCGATGCCGAGGGCGAACAGGTCGTCGGCGATCTTCGGGGTCAACCCGAAGCCGCCGGCGGCGTTCTCGCCGTTGGCGACCACGAGGTCGATCCCCTGGTCGCGGCGCAGCCCCGGCAGCACCCGGGCGACCGCGTCGCGGCCGGGACGGCCGATGATGTCGCCGATGGCGAGCACGGTCACCTCGAGGGGGGGCACTCGGGCATGGTAGCAAGGTGAGTTCCCTCGAGGCCCTGCTCGACGACCTGGCCCGGGCCCGGATCGGGACCACCTTCAACCAGTTCCGGGAACATGGCCCGGACGATCTGCCCGGCGCCGCCCGTATCCGGCTCGCCAACCTGCGCCGGTACCTCGCCGAGCGGGCGGCTGCCGACGTCGTCGCGATCGGCGAGGCGGCCGGGTACCAGGGCATGCGCTGGACGGGGATCGCGTTCACGAGCGAGTTCGACCTGCTCCGATGGGGGGCGCCCTATCAGCGCACGAGCCTCCGGCCGCGCCCCTGGAAGGAGCCGTCCGGCACGATCGTGCACGGGCTGCTGGCGGAGCGCCAGGCGGAGCGCCGGGTCATCCTGTGGAATGTCGTGCCCACCCATCCCCACGAGGCCGTACGCCCGCTCTCCAACCGGCTCCCGACGCGCGCCGAGGTGGAGGCCGGCCTGGGCTTCACCCATCGCCTCCTGCAGGTGCTCGGGCGCGATCGGATGGTGGTCGCCATCGGGAAGGTCGCGGCGATCGCGCTCGGCGACCTGGTCACCGGCGGGGTCGTGCGCCACCCGGCCAACGCCGGGGCGACCCGGTTCCGGCGTGAGATGGCGGCGCTGCTGACCTGAAAGAAAAGGGCGGCCCCACGGGGGGCCGCCCTTTGATCTCCGGCTATTTCGCGTACTCGACGATCCGGGTTTCCCGGATCACGGTGACCTTGATCTGACCGGGGTACTGCAGCTCGCCCTCGATCCGCTTGGCGATGTCGCGGGCGATGATCTGGGCCCGCGAGTCGTCGATCTCTTCCGGCTTGACGATGATCCGGATCTCGCGCCCCGCCTGGATCGCGAAGGACTTCTCCACCCCTTCGAACGAGTTCGCGATGCTCTCCAGCTTCTCGAGTCGCTTGATGTAGGTGGTGAGCGTTTCGCGCCGCGCGCCCGGCCGGGCGGCGGAGACGGCGTCGCAGGCGACCGTCAGGATCGCCTCCACCGTGGAGGGTTCGACGTCGTAGTGATGGGCCTGGACCGCGTGGACCAGCGCCTCGGGCCGGCCCAGCCGCTTGAGCAGCTCCCCGCCGATGATGGCGTGCGAGCCCTCGACCTCGTGATCCACCGCCTTGCCGATGTCGTGCAGCAGGCCGGCTTCGCGGCAGAGCGCCACGTCGGCGCCGATCTCGGCGGCTACCATGCCGCCCAGGAACGAGACCTCCTTGCTGTGGGTGAGCACGTTCTGGCCGTAGCTGGTCCGGAACGCGAGGGTGCCCAGCAGCTTGACCAGCTCAGGATGCAGCCCGGTCACACCGGTCTCGAACATGGCCTGCTCGCCCTCTTCACGAATCCGGGCCTGGACGTCCTGGCGGGCCTTGCTCACCATCTCCTCGATCCGAGCCGGGTGGATCCGACCGTCGACGAGCAGGTGGTTGAGGGCAACCCGCGCGACCTCCCGGCGGACCGGGTCGAAGCCGCTCAGGATGACGGCTTCCGGGGTGTCATCGATGATGAGGTCGACACCGGTGGCGTGTTCGAGGGCCCGAATGTTGCGACCCTCCCGACCGATGATTCTCCCTTTCATCTCATCGCTCGGAATCGCGACCACCGACACCGAGGTTTCAGCGGTCTGTTCCGCGGCGATCCGCTGCATCGCGGTGACGAGGATGTTCCGGGCACGCCGGTCGCTCTCCTCCTTGACGATCTCCTCGTTCTCGCGCACCTTCTGCGCGACTTCCTGGGCGAGCTCCTTCTCGACGCTCTGGAGGATGGTGGTCCGGGCTTCCGCCCGGGTCAGGCCGGAGATCCGCTCCAGCTCCTTGAGCTGCGCCTGGACGGCCAGGTGAAGGTCGTCCTGCAGCTTCTGGGCCTCCTGCGAGCGGGCGGCCAGCGCCTGCTCTTTCCGGTCGAGGTCTTCCAGCTTGCGATCGATCGCTTCTTCTTTCTGTTGGATACGCCGTTCCGAGCGCTGCAGCTCGGCGCGCGCGTCGCGGACTTCCTGCTCCAGGGTCGTGCGGATGCGATGGGCTTCTTCTTTGGCCTCGAGGATCATCTCCTTCTTGCGGGTCTCGGCCTCGGCCAGCTGCTTGTCTCGTTCGACGTTCGCCGTCTCGAGAGTGCGCTGGTTGGCTCGAGAAACCCACACCGAGGCCAGGATGGCGCCCACCACGCCCCCGACCACGATCCCCAGCAACAGGAGGACGTAGTTGGACATGGATACACCTCACTGGTATGGACTTGTGAAGGTTCTGCGCGCCGCGCGAACGCGGCGGGACTAGTCGTTACAAGGCGACAAAATCTTGACCATTTTAGTCGGGTTCTGAAGAGGGTGTCAAACCGCGTCAGTCAGGGGCGCCCGACCGCCCCAGATCGCCGGCGAGCTCGCCCAGGACCCGCGCGATCACCCGGCTGGAGAAGCCGCGCCGCCCCAGCCGTGCACCCACAGTGGCGCGGAGCTGCTCCCATCCGGCGGGGGGCTTGACCCGCACGATTCCGTGCGCGAGCGCGCGGGCGCGTTCGAGCTCGTCACCCGCGTCCAGCTCCCCGAGCGCCGCCTGCGCGAGGCCGCCCTCGATCCCCCGGGCCCGCAGCTCGCGCGCGATCATCGCCTGGCCGCGTCCCTGGCTTCGCCGGCGGACGAGCGACCGGGCGAACTCCTCGTCGTCGAGGTAGCCGCGCTCGGCCGCGCGCGCCGCGGCCGCCTCGGCTGCCTCAACCGAGTAGCCGGCCCGGACCAGCTTGGCCGTCAGCATCGCCCGCGATTGGGGCTGGGCCGCCAGCCGCCTGACCGCAGCGGCGTAGGCCGCGTCGACACTGTCCGGGTCCGCCGGCGCGGTCCGGCGAGCGCGCCGCGCGCCCGCCGTGCCCGAGAGCGTCACGCCGGCTGGAGGATGGCCTTCTCCGCCTTCTCCTTGAGCCGGCCGATGATCTCCTCGCCGACCTTGGGGTTGCTCTTCAAGAAGCCGACCGTCTGCTCCCGGCCCTGACCGAGCCGCTGGCCGTTGTAGGAGAACCACGACCCGCTCTTCTCGACGTGGGTGGCGTCGACGGCCGCGTCGAGCACGCTCCCCCAGTAGGAGATGCCGTCGTTGTAGAGGATGTCGAACTCTGCCGAGCGGAACGGCGGCGCGACCTTGTTCTTGACCACCTTCACCTTGACCCGGTTCCCCGTGACGTCCAGCCCACTCTTGATCGAGTCGATCTTGCGGATGTCGAGGCGGATCGAGGCATAGAACTTGAGCGCCCGGCCGCCGGTCGTCACCTCCGGGTTGCCGAACATGATGCCGACCTTCTCACGCAGCTGGTTGATGAAGACGACCGAGGTGTTCGATTTGGAGATGGCCGCGGTCAGCTTGCGCAGGGCCTGGGACATGAGGCGAGCCTGTAAGGCCACGTGGCTCTCCCCCATCTCCCCATCGATCTCCTGCTTGGGCACGAGCGCCGCCACGGAGTCGACCACGATCACGTCGACCGCCCCGGAGCGGACCAGGACGTCGACGATCTCGAGCGCTTGCTCGCCGGTGTCCGGCTGCGAGATCAGGAGGTCTTCCGTCTTGACCCCGATGTGCGAGGCATAGATCGGATCGAGCGCGTGCTCGGCATCGATGAAGGCGGCCACGCCGCCCCGCTTCTGAGCCTCGGCGATGACATGGAGCGCGAGAGTGGTCTTGCCGGACGACTCGGGACCGTAGATCTCGATCACCCGGCCACGCGGAATCCCGCCCACGCCCAGCGCCATGTCGAGCGTCAGGGCGCCGGTCGGGATGACGTCGATGTTCCGTTGCGCCGCCGCCTCCCCCAGCTTCATGATGGCTCCCTTGCCGTAGGAGCGTTCGATCTGGCTCAGCGCGGCGGTCAAAGCACGATCTTTCTCAGACATCTTCTCCCTTCTTTTCAGTTGCGGCCTGGCCCGCGCGCCTGATTGTTACACATTGTTGTAGTATTGTCAAGACTAGGTCCTCGCTGCCAGGGTCTGGTCCAACAGGTCGAGCGCCGCGAGCACCGATTGCCGCCGATTCCGAAACCGATCCCCCGCCCACTGGTACCGCGCGGCTCGGGTCGTGCCGGCGGCGATCCCCACGAACGTGAGCCCGGCCGGTTTGTGGTCTTCCTCACCGGGGCCGGCGACCCCCGTGATCGATAGGCCGATGTCCGCGTGCAGGAGTGCGCGGACCCCGGTGGCCATGGCCATCGCGGCCTCGCCGCTGACCGCGCCGTCCCGCTCGAGCACCGCCTGGGAGACCCCGAGCTGGTCGGCCTTGACCCGGTTCGCGTAGGCGATCACGCCGCCCAGGAAGTAGCGCGAGCTGCCCGGCACGTCGGTGAGCGCCGCGCCGAGCAGGCCGCCCGTGCAGGACTCGGCGACGGCCACCGTCTCCTTCCGGTCGCGCAGCCGCTCCCCCACCCGCTGGGCGACGGCGAAGATCGCCGGATCGGGGGCGGCCGTCATCGGTAATTGATGAACTGGAGCGGGACCGGAGTCTCCGCCGCCTTCAGCGTCTGGATGACCTGCTGCAGCAGGTCTTTCTCCCGGCTCGAGACCCGGATCGTGTCGCCCTGGATCCGCGGCTGCACCTTGGGCGACACCTGCTTGATCTGCTTGACCAGGTCGCGAGCGAGCTCGTCGGTCAGGCCGTGCTGCAGCTCGATCGTCTGGCGCACGGTCCCCCTGGCCGCCGGCTCGATCGGCCCGGGCTTCAGGATCTTGAGCGAGAGCTGGCGCCTGACCAGCTTGCCCTGCAGCACGTCGAGCATGGACTTCAATTTGAAATCGCTCGGGCCGTGCAGCGTGATCTCGTCCTCGCCCAGCTCGATCATGGCGCCGGTGTCCTTGAAGTCGTAGCGCGTCGCGATCTCCCGCTGCGCCTGGTTGACCGCGTTGACGAGCTCCTGCCGGTCGAACTGGGAGACGACGTCGAAGCTGTAGTCGGAAGCCACGGGGCTATGCTAGCGCGCCCGATTGACAGCTGTCTGTCGCAACCCGCGCGCTCTCAATTCGCGTCGTCGAGATCCTTGACCAGCTCATCCACGTCCAGCAGGTTCATCAGGACCTCGCGCGACTTGCTGCCCTCGTAGGGCCCGATCACGCGATGGTCGGCGAGCTGGTCGATGATCCGCGCCGCCCGCGTGTATCCGACGTTCAGCTTGCGCTGCAGCAGCGAGACGGAGGCGCGGCCTTCGGTCGCGACGACATGGGCGCCCTTGGCGAACAGCGGATCGCGCTTGGCGCCTTCCTTGACCCACGACACGGTCGCCTCGACGTTGAAGATCTCCTCCTGGTACTGCGGCTTGCCCTGCGCCTTCCAGAAATCGACGATCGCCTTCATCTCTTTGTCCGAGACGAACACGCCCTGGAGGCGGGTCGCCTTGCCGGACTCGACCGGCAGGTAGAGCATGTCGCCCCGGCCAAGCAGCTTCTCGGCGCCCGTCTCGTCGAGGATGACGCGGGAGTCGATGCTGGAGGAGACGGCAAACGCGATCCGCGAGGGAATGTTGGCCTTGATCAGGCCGGTGATGATGTCCGCCGAGGGCCGCTGCGTCGCGACCAGGAGATGGATGCCGACCGCGCGGGCCAGCTGCGCGATGCGGCAGATCAGCTCCTCGATCTCGCCGGCCGCCACCATCATCAGGTCGGCGAGCTCGTCGATCACGATCACGATGTAGGGCAGCGGGTTCAAGCCCATCTCGGGGGCGCGGCCGTTGAAGTCGGCGATGTTGCGGACCGTGTGGCTGGCGAACAGCTTGTAGCGGTTCTCCATCTCGGCGACCGCCCAGCGCAGGGCAGACACCGCGTGATCGGACTCGGTGACCACCGGGACGAGCAGGTGCGGGATGTCCTGGTACATCGCGAATTCCACCCGCTTGGGGTCGATCAGGATCATCTTCAGCTCCTCGGGCGTGCCCTGGAACATCAGGCCCGCGAGCAGGGCGTTGATGCAGACGCTCTTGCCCGAGCCGGTCGCGCCCGCGATCAGCAGGTGCGGCATCCGGGTGAGATCGCCGACCACCGAGTTGCCGGAGACGTCGGTCCCGATCGCCAGCGAGAGCAGGGTCTTGTCGTCCTGGAAGGCGGCGGTCTGGATGATCTCGCGCAGGGTGACCAGGCTGGTCGCCTTGTTCGGGACCTCGATCCCGATCGCGGGCTTCCCCGGGATCGGCGCCTGAATCCGGATCGGCGCCGAGAGCGCGAGCGCGAGGTCGTTCTGCAGCGCGGTCACCTTCCGCACCGGGACGCCGCGCGCCGGCTGCAGCTCGTACTGGGTCACCGACGGCCCCGAGTTGACGCCGATCACGGTGGCCTCGACCTCGAAGCTCAGCAGCGTCTGCTCGATCAGCTTGATGGTCGCCTTGATCTCGTCCTGCAGGCGTTCCTTGCGCACGGTCACGGTGTCGAGCAGGGTGAGGTCGGGCTTCTGCCAGGCCGGCGGCAGCTCGTCATCGCCAGGGGCGACCGGCTCGCCGCCCAGGGTCGAGGCGCTGGCCGGCGGCGGCGCGGCCGGCACCTCACCGGGCTCGGGACGCTTGCGGCGGCCGCGCGAGGACGGCGCGGCCTCGGCCGGGTCCGCCTCGACCTCGATCGGCTCGGCCACCCGTAAAGACGGCGGCTCCACGGTCGGGGCGGCGATGCCCTGGATCGGAACGAGCAGCGGCTCATCCGCCTCGGTCCGCAGGACCTGGTTACGCGGCGCGACCGGCTCCGGCGCCCGTTTCTCCCGTGCGGGTCGCGGCTTCTCGGCCGGGATCGGATAGCGGGCCTGGATGGCGCCGATCACCTCGCGGACGGAGATGTCGAAGGCCAGCACCATCCCGCCGAGCAGGACCGCGATCAGGACCAGCAGTGACCCGGCGGTCCCGACCAGCGTGCGCAGCGCTTCGGCCTCGGCCCGCCCGACCGCCCCCCCACTGGCGGCAGACAGGTGGAGCAGGCCCAGCACGGTGGCCAGGACGAGCCCCAGCCCCAGCACCCGGCCGAGCGTCATCACCTCGATCCACGGCGTCAGCAGCTCGACGCAGGCTGCCAGGAGGATGCCGATGACGAAGACCACCCCCAGGCCGAAGGCGCCGACCAGAGCCTGGCGCGCGACCACCATCGCCGACCCACCCGAGGGGACGACCACCGCCAGCGTGATCAGCCCGGCCAGCAACAGGCAGGCGAGCCCGGCCAGTTCGCGTTGCTGGCGCGACGACACCTGCAGATCGGGAAGCCGCGGCGCCTTGATCCGAAAGCGCTGACGCGCCACCGCGCGCTTGGGGCGGGCGAGGCGCCTGCGGCGCGACTTCAGGACCGGCGATGAGCTGCGACGATGGCTGCGACGAATGCCGCCATTCTAACGGGTCGAGACCGATCGGAACAGGTGCGGCCGGCGCGATGCACAACCGCCCGGCACACCGGACGCCCGGAGTCAGACCTCGACGACGATCGGGATGATCATGGGGCGCCGGCGCGTCTGATCGTAGAGGAACTTGCTCATCGAGTCGCGCACGGCATTCTTGATCACCTGCCATTCCGGGTTGCCGGCGGCACTCTTGTTGATGGTCTCGGTCACCCGCTCGCGGGCGGCCTCCAGGAGGGTGTCCGAGCTCTGCTGGTGGACGAATCCGCGCGAGATCAGGTCCGGCTTGCCGACCACTGTCCCGGTGTCCTTGTCCACCGCCAGGATCACGATGAAGAGCCCGTCCTGGGATAGCACGCGGCGGTCGCGGAGCACGACCGAGCCGACATCGCCGACCCCGAGCCCGTCCACGAAGACGTAGCCGGCCGGCACCTTGTTGCCCAGGCGGGGCAGGCCGTCGCCCACCTCGACCGAATTGCCGTCGTCCACCACGATCACGTGATCGCGGCTGATGCCCACGTCCTCCGCGATCTCGGCGTGGAGCGCCAGGTGCCGGTACTCGCCATGGACGGGCATGAAGAACGTCGGCCGGACCAGGTTCAGCATCAGCTTCAGCTCTTCGCGGCTGGCGTGCCCGGAGGTGTGGACGCGGTTGCGGGCCGAGTAGAAGACCCGGGCTCCGTGCTTGTAGCAGTTGTTGATCGTGCGCGAGACCAGCTCCTCGTTGCCGGGGATCGGCGTGGCGGAGAGGATCACCGTGTCGCCCGATTTGAGCTTCACCTGCGGATGCTCCTGGGCGGCGATCCGGGTCAGCGCCGAGAGCGGTTCACCCTGGCTGCCGCTGGAGAGGATCACGAGCTTCTCGTCGGGCTCCTTGTTGATGTCCTGGATCTTGATCAGGGTGTCCGTGGGCACCTTCAGATAGCCGAGCTCCTGGGCGATCGTCAGGTTGTTGACCATCGAGCGGCCGACGACCGCCACCTTGCGCTTGTAGTGGGTGGCCGTCGAGATCGCCTGCTGAATGCGGTAGATGTTCGAGGCGAAGGCCGAGACGATGATGCGGCCCGGACATTGCCCGAAGATGTCTTCGAAGGCGTCCCCGATGGTCCGCTCCGAGGGCGTGAAGCCGTCCCGCTCGGCGTTCGTGCTGTCCGACATCATCAGCATCACGCCGCGGTTGCCGTAGTGGCTCAAGCGGGCCATGTCGGTGGGCTGCCCGTCGACGGGCGTCTGGTCCATCTTGAAATCGGCGGTGTGGACGAGCAGGCCGACCGGCGTCTCGATGGCGAGCGCCGTCGTGTCGGGGATGCTGTGGGCGACGTGGATGAACTCAACCTTGAACGGGGGCAGCTCGACGACGTCCCCTGCCTTCACCTCGTGCATGACGACCTCGGAGCCGAGCTTGTGCTCCTTGAGCTTGTTCTTGACGAAGCCGAGCGTCAGGCGGCTCCCGTAAAGCGGCGCGTTGACGCGCGGCAGGACGTAGGGCAGGGCCCCGACATGATCCTCGTGGCCGTGGGTGAGGAGGAAGGCCAGCACCTTCTCCTTGCGCTCGATCAAGTAGGTGACGTCCGGCAGGACCAGGTCGACGCCCAGCATCTCCTCCTCGGGGAACATGAGGCCGGCATCGACCACCACGATCTGCTCGTCGTACTCGACGGCCATCATGTTGCGGCCGATCTCGCCGAGGCCGCCGAGCGGGATGAGACGGAGCCGAGGAGTCTTAGCCAAGAGACAGGCGACTACCCAAAGAGGGTCAGCTGTTCCTCTGGTCGGACGGGGATGGACGGGTCGCTCGCGGGGGCCGCGGCCGCCTGGCGGGCCTGCATCCGATTGAGGTGCGCCTGCACCGCCCGAAAATCCTGCTCCAGGGGCGTCATCAGGAAGCTGTTGTAGAGGGCGGCCGCCGGATGGTAGATCGGGATGTAGCTGACCCCATCCTTGACGATGACGCGGCCGTGGGCCCGGGTGATCGAGTCCTGGCCGGGCAAGAGCCGCGCGAGCGCGTGCCGTCCGAGCAGCAGGATGACGTCCGGATGGATCAAGGCGACCTGTTGCTCGAGGTAGGGGGCGCAAGCCGTCACCTCGTCCGGCTGCGGATCGCGGTTCTGCGGCGGCCGGCACTTGAGGATGTTCGTGATGAAGACGTCCTGGCGCGAGAGCCCGATGCCGCGCAACAGCTGATCCAGCAGCTTGCCGGCCGCGCCCACGAAGGGCTCCCCCTGCAGGTCCTCGTTCTGCCCGGGGGCCTCGCCCACGATCATGATCCGGGCGTCCGCCGGCCCGACCCCGGGGACCGCGTGCGTGCGCGAGGCCCCGAGCGGGCAGCGCCGGCAGTCGTGCACCGCCCTGCTCAGGCTCGGCAGATCGCTAAAGGTGAGCAAATTGGCGAAAGTATAACCCCGCGGCTGCGGCTGGAAGCAGGCTAGTTTCTCCGGTCCCGCCCTCCCGCACGATCGTATTCACGCGGCCGGCCCCGATCACCGCCGCGATACCCGCCGCCGCCTGAGCCGCCATCGCGACGGGGCGGGCCGCCCCGGTCGCGCTCGGTCACGATCCAGTCGCCGTTCGTGATCCCCTTGGCCTCCTGGAGGACGGCCTTGCGGGACAGGTTGACGCGCCCCTGCTTATCGATCTCGGTGACCTTGACCTCGATCTCGTCCCCGACATTGACCGCGTCCTCCACCCGGCCGACGCGTTCCTCGGCCAGCTGGCTGATGTGGACGAGCCCATCGGTATTGGCCATGATCTGCACGAACGCCCCGAAGGGCATGATGCGGACGACCTTACCCTTGTAGTTCTTGCCGACCTCGACCTCGCCGGTGATGTCGTGCACCATCTGCTCGGCCTTGGCCGCCGATTGCGCGTCGAGCGAGCCGATGATGACCCGTCCATCGTCCTCGATGTCGATGCTGGTGACGCCCGAGTCCTCGATGATCTTGCGGATCATCTTGCCTCCGGGGCCGATCACCTCGCGGATCTTGTCCGGATGGATCTGGATGGTCAGCATGCGCGGCGCGTACTGCGACATCGTGTCTCGCGGCCGGTCGATCACCGCGTCCATCTTGTCCATGATGAAGAAGCGGCCCTCGCGGGCCTGCGCGATCGCATTGCGCAGGACGTCGACGCCGATGCCCTTGATCTTCATGTCCATCTGCATGGCGGTCACGCCGGCGCGGGTGCCGGCCACCTTGAAGTCCATGTCGCCCAGGGCATCCTCGAGACCCTGGATGTCGCTCAAGACGGCGACCTTTCCGCTCGCAGGATCCGTGATCAGGCCCATGGCGATGCCCGCCACCTGGCCCTTGATCGGCACCCCGGCGTCCATCATGGCCAGGCTCGAGCCGCAGACGCTGGCCATCGACGTGGAGCCGTTGGAGGACAGGATCTCGGTCACGATCCGGATGGTGTAGGGGAACTCCTCTTCGCTCGGGATGACCGCGCTGAGCGCCCGCTCGGCGAGCGCCCCGTGGCCGATCTCGCGCCGGCCCGGCGAGCGCAGCGGGCGCGCCTCACCGACCGAGAAGGGCGGGAAGTTGTAATGGTGCATGAAGCGCTTGAACTCTTCGAGCCCGAGCCCATCCAGCTTCTGCTTGTCGCCGATCGATCCCAGGGTCACGATGCTGAGCGCCTGGGTCTGACCGCGGGTGAAGAGCGCCGAGCCGTGGGTGCGGGGCAGGACGGAAACCTCGCAGGAGATGGGGCGGATCTCGGTCAGCTTGCGGCCGTCGGGCCGCAGGCCCTCCTCGAGGATCTTCTGCCGGACCCGCTGCTTCACCTTCGCCTCGAAGCTCTTGCCCAGGGCAGGCAGCCGGTCGGCGAACTGCGGTCCGAGCTCCGCGATCAGGTCTTTCTTCAGGTCGTCGAGCGCGGACTCCCGCAGCTGCTTGTTGGGATTGAAGAGCGCCTGGTCCAGGCGCTCGGCCAGGAACCGGTCCACGGCCTCGTCCACCTCGGAGTCTTTCGGGGGGACCGGCACCTCGACCTTGGGCTTGCCGACCTCGCGGGCGAAGGCCTCCTGCAGGTCACAGAGTCGAACGATTTCGGCCTGGGCCAGCTGGAGCGCCTCGACGATGACCTCCTCGGGGACCTGCTTGGCGCCGGCTTCGACCATGATGATCGCATCCCGGGTGCCGGCCACGACCAGGTCGAGCGTGCTCTCGTCCATCTTCGAGACCGACGGATTGACGACCAGCTGCCCATCGAACCGGCCGATGCGGACGGATCCGATCGGGCCCTGGAACGGGATCGACGAGATGGTCAAGGCGGCCGACGCGCCGACGATGGCGAGGGTGGCCGGGTCGGCGTCCTGGTCGACCGAGAGGACGGTCGCCACCACCTGGACGTCATTGCGAAATTCCTTGGGGAAGAGCGGCCGGATCGGACGATCGATCAGCCGGCTGTTGAGGATCGCCTGTTCGCTCGGCCGTCCTTCGCGGCGGATGAATCCGCCCGGGATCTTCCCGGCGGCATAGAGCTTCTCTTCGTAGTCGCAGGTCAGGGGAAAGAAGTCGATGCCCTCGCGGGGCGCGGCGGACATGACGGCGGTGACGAGCAGCACGGTGTCGCCCATGCGGGCGATCACGGCGCCGGACGCCTGGCCGGCAACGCGACCGGTTTCCAGGGTCAGGGTTCGACCGCCGATCTCGAGTTGTGTTTGGTTCACGAAGTTCCTCCTGGGCCGCATCCTGTGCGGCGTGATCTGGTGAGCGGTGAGAGCCCAGGAGCGGCATCGGAGGTTAGGGGTTGGGGCTCGAAGAAAGGCGGCCCTTTCTCCGTACACCAATCTCTAACCGCGAGGCCTCGCCCGCCTGGGCAGGGCATGGCGCGTGGGCTAGCCGATCACCTCCTCAGCCCGAGCTTCGCCACGATCGCCCGGTAGCGCTCGATGTCCGTGCGCTGCAGGTAGTTGAGCAGGCGGCGCCGCTTGCCGACCAGCTGCAACAGGCCACGACGGGAGTTGTGGTCGTGCGCGTGCTGCTTGAGGTGATCGGTCAGGTGGTTGATCCGCTCGCTGAAGAGCGCGATCTGGACCTCCGGAGACCCGGTGTCCGAACTATGGACGCGGTTCGCATCGATGACGGTCGCCTTCGAGTTCGTTGCCAGCCGGATTACCTCCTTCTCAATCACTCAGCCCTGGTGCCGTTGGCAAGTCGGACACCTGCGCCAAGTCACGGGGAAGTATACCCGATCGTCGTCCGATCGAATCCGATCAGGGGGTGAGGACCAGCACGTCGAGCGCGTGGGGCACGACCTGGAAGGTGGCCGGCGTTTCGCCCGCCAGCTCGCCGTCCGCCTCCACGCCGACCGGGTGATCGCTCTCGACTCTCACCCGGCGGGCCCGCGCGAACCGCACCTCCTGCAAGCGTCCATGGGCCCCCCGGTAGAGCAGCGGCAGGCTGCGCAGCCCGAGCAGGCGCGATACGTCTCCGACGATGCACACGTCCAGCAGGCCGTCATCCGGGCGGGCCTCGGGCGCGATCCGCATCCCACCGCCGAGATAGGCGCCGTTGGCCACCGCGATCGTGCGGATCCGAAGCCGCTGCAGCGGCCCGTCGTCGATCGACAGCCGGACGGCGTCATTGTGATGGACGAGCAGGCTGACGATCGCCGCGGACAGGAAATTCAGGGTGCCGCCAAACGCCCGCGGCGCGCGCTCCGCCCGGCGCACGACCGCGGCTCCGATCCCGACGTCCGCGGCGTTGAGGAAGTAGCGGCGGCCGGCCGTGGTCTCGAGCAGACCGGCATCGACCGGCCGCCACCGATCGCTCCTGAGGAAGGTCGCGACCTGCTCGGGCCGGCTCGGCCCGGGAATCGTCCGCTGCCAGTCGCTCCCGGTTCCGCATTGCAGCACCGCGAGCCGGGGCCGCTGCGTGCGGGCGCGGCTCAACAGGCCGTTGACCACCTCGTGGGCGGTGCCATCTCCACCCACTGCCACCACCAGGCGATCCCCGGCGGCAGCCGCGAGGGTCCGGGCCTCGCCCCGGGCGGTCGTGTAGACGACCTCGGCGTCCACGCCCGGCTTCAGGCCGCAGCGCTGCCAGTAGCGCCGGGCGCGCCCGCCGCCCGCCACCGGGTTCACGATGACGAGCGGCCTGGCCTCGCTCAGGTGGCGAGCACCCGCCGGGCCTTGTCCACGTCGCGGGCCATCTGCGCCTGGAGGGCCTGCGCGGTGGCGAAGCGTCGCTCGCCGCGCAGGCGCTGGACGAACCAGACGGTCATCTCCCGCCCGTAGAGATCGCCCTCGAAATCGAAGAGATAGGCCTCGACCATGACCGTGTGCTCCTGGAAGGTCGGCCGGACTCCGATGTAGACCGCCCCGGGATAGGTAGCTCCGTCCACCTCGACCCGCGCCGCATAGACGCCGTGCGGCGGCAGGAGCTTTCCCTCGGGGATCGCCAGGTTCGCGGTCGGATAGCCAAGCATGTGCCCGCGCTGGCTGCCATGCTCGACCGTGGAGCGGAGGAAGTAGTCGCGTCCGAGCAGCTGGGCCGCGGCCCGCAACTGGCCCAGCAGGAGCAGCCGGCGGATGCGGGAGCTGGCGATCGGCTCGCGGGCGCGCACGACCGGGGTGACGGTTTCGAGCCGGAAGCCGTGGCGAGCCGCGTAGTCGCGCAGGAAGGCATGATCCCCGTGGCGACCACGCCCCAGCGCGAAGTCATAGCCGACCATGAGCTCGCGCGTCTCGACGCCTCGGGTCAGGTGCTGCAGGAACGTCGCCGCCGTCTGCTGCGCGACCTGCGCCGTGAACCGGATGACGATCAGCCGGTCGAGGCCGAGTCGGTCGAGGAGAAAGGCCTTCTCATCGAGGGTGGTCAGGCTTAAGGGACAATGCTCCGGGTCGAGGACGCAGCGCGGATGGGGCTCGAAGGTCACCATGACGCTCAGGAGGCCTTCGCGCCGCGCGGTCGCGATCAGCGGGGTGAGGAGCGCCATGTGCCCGCGGTGGAGGCCGTCGAATGCCCCGATCGTGACGATCGAGGGCCCCACCGCGCCGGGCACCGGGAACCCCTCGAGGCGCTGCAGGCTCATCGAGGGAAGACCGCCTGCGGCTGCAGGTGGCGGGTCGCATCCACGGTGCCCCAGGCCAGCAGCCGGCCGCCCTCGTCGATCAGCCGGTGGCGTCCGAGCGTCGACGCCTCGGGCACCGGGATGGCCTGCCCGTGCTCGATGGCGCGGGCGCGCGAGCCCTCGACCGTGATCGCGGGCCATCCGCGAAGCGGCAGGTCCATCGGAAGGAGCTTCTCACGCCAGGCGTCCGGGCTCGCCCGGAGCGTCTCCAGCGGGAGGGCGTCCTCGACGCGCAGCGGCCCGAACGCCGAACGTGTCAGCGCGGCCAGGTAGCCACCCGCGCCAAGCGCCGCCCCCAGGTCGTGCGCGAGGCTGCGAACGTACATGCCCTTGCCGCTTCTGACCTCGATCCGACACTGGCCCGCCGTCCGATCCCAGGCGAGCAGGCGGAGGCTCAGCACCTGAACCGGGCGGGGAGCCCGGTCGACCACCTCGCCCCGGCGCGCCTTCCGGTAGAGCGCCTCGCCCCCCTGCTTGAGCGCCGAATGCATCGGCGGAACCTGACTGATGGTCCCGATGAAGCGCGGCAGGGCGGTCTCGATCGCCGCCTGCGAGATCCCGGTCGGGTCGCCGGACGGCGTGATCACCCCTTCCCGGTCGAAGGTGTCCGAGGTCGCACCCAGCTGGATCGTGGCCAGGTAGGTCTTCGGCCATTCGTGGACGAAATCGCTGAGCCGCGTGGCCGGCCCGAGCAGGACCGGCAGGACCCCGCCTGCGGCCGGATCGAGCGTCCCGCCGTGACCGACCCGCTCCACGCCGACGATCTGGCGCACCAGGCGAACGGCAGCGAACGAGGACCGGCCGATCGGTTTGTCGATATTGAGGATGCCCGAGATCACGCGGTCCCCGCCGTCAGAGTTCCGAGAGCCGGGCCCGCGCGGCGGACAGGACCTCCTCCTCCGCCCGCTCGATCGGCATCGCCATCTCGATCCCGGCGGCGCGACGGTGCCCGCCGCCTCCGAACAGGGCGGCCAGCGCGGCCGCGTCGACTCGGTCCCGGGAGCGGACGCTGACTTTGGTCAGGTCGGGCGAGACCTCCTTGAACAGGATGGCCAGCTCCTGGTCGCGCACGGTGTTCAGCTGGTCGATGGCGCCGTCCGCCTGGTCGATGGTCGCGCCGCTGCGCGCCACGTCCTCCTGGCGGACCGAGGCCCAGACCAGGCGATCGCCGCATTCGAAATGGAGGCCTTGCAGGATCTTCGCCTGCATCCGCAGGGTCGAGGCGGAACGGCTCTTGAACAGCCCACGCGCCATGCGCACCGGGTCCGCGCCCCACCCGACGAGCTCGGCGGCCGCGCGCAGCGCATGTTCGGAGGTGTTGTCGTGGCGGAATCCGCCGGTGTCGGAGAGGATGCTGGCGTACAGGCACGAGGCGGCGGCGGGTGGAATCGGGAGCTGCCAGGCCTTGAGGAGCTCGTAGACCAGCTCACCGGTCGAGGCCGCATCCGTGACCACGAGGTTGTGGGTCCCGAACTGGGCGTTCGTCACGTGATGATCGACGTTGACGACCACGGGCGCGTGGCGCACGGCCTCCAGGTAGGTGCCCGTGCGCTCGGCGTCGCTGGCATCGAAGACGAACAGCGGCGAGCCCTGAGGCAGCGGGTCGCGGTTGACCCGCTCGATCCCCGGCAGGAACCACCATGCCTGTGGCACGGGCGGCGAAGAGACGACCGGGATCCGCTTGCCCCTCGGCTCGAGCGTCAGCGCGAGCCCGAGCGCCGAGCCCAGCGTGTCGCCGTCCGCATCCTTGTGGGTGACCGCCCCCAGGCGGGCATGGTCCTGGACCACCCGCCAGATCTCAGGCGCCACCGCCTGGACCTCCGGGCGGGCCGGCGTCAACCTCCGCCGCTCAGTCATCGACCGGCGGGGGCTCGCCGCTGACCTCGCGGAGCAGCTGACTGACCCGGACACTGTAGGCGATGCCCCGGTCCAGCTCGAAACGCAGCTCGGGGGCGAACCGGAGGTTCTGCAGCCGGCTGCCGATCTCTCGCCGGATGAACCCGCGGGCATGCTGCAGGCCCTCGATCGCGGCCCGTTGCTGCCCCTCCTCCCCGACCACGCTCACCTTGATCGTGGCATTCCGGAGATCGGGCGACAGCTTGACCTCGCTGATCGAGGCCATCTCCACCCGGGGGTCCTTGAGGTCGCGCATGATGATGGCGCTGATCTCCTCGCGCAGCTGTGCGGCGACACGTTCGACCCTATGGGTGCCCATGCCGCTATTGTCGCTCAGGAGTCAGGGCTCGAGATCGACGCAGTCGGCGAGCAGGGCGTAGGCGGTCTGCTCGACGTGCGGATTATGCACGGCGACGCTGAGTCGCGCGGCGACGTCGGTGACGAGGTCGGCGCCGAGCGAGAAGCCGTCGACGGCATAGAGAGGATCGTCGGGGGTCAGGGTGGCCGGCTCCCAGCGGGCCGAGCCGGGTTCGATCGATGTCACCATGCGGAGCCGGCGCCCCTGGGCGGCCGCCTCGCGGGCTCGTTCCGCCACCGCCTCGGTCAGCGGGTGCCGCACCACGTCCTCGACCTTCAGGTCGCCGTCCAGGAGCACCGTGTTGACGATGACCGCCTTGACCGCCGCGTCCCACCCCTGTAGGTCGTTGCTCGGATCACGTTCGGCGATCCCGAGTCGCTGCGCCTCCGCGAGGGCCACGCCGAATGGCACGCCCGCAGCAGCCTGGCTGATCAGGTAGTTCGTCGTGCTATTGAAGATCCCGCGCACGGATCGAATCTCCGCCGCCGGGAGGGCGGCGTTCGCCAGGTTGAAGAGGGGCAGGTTGTCGGCGACCGTGGCTTCGAAGCGCAGGGCCCGCCCCTTCGAGCGCGCCAGCGCCTTCAGCTCGCGATAGGCATGGGCGATCGGTCCCTTGTTCGCGGTCACGACGTGCATGCCCGCGGCCAGCGCTTCGCGCATGTGGTCGAGCGCCGGCTGCCCGCTCCTGGCGTCGAGCGGAGTGACCTCGACCAGGATGTCGGCGGGCAGCGCGCCGATCGTCGGGAGCAGCCCGTGCTCGGGCAGCGACGGCTGGGAAAGGCAGGTCTCGAGGTCGAGCCCGGCGTCATCGACCCCGAAGCCGTGGTGCGCGCTCAGCACCGCGGTCACGCGCCAGTCGAACCCGTACCGCTCGCGCAGGACCTGGTCCTTTCGGAGCAGCAGGCGGGCAAACGCCTTGCCGACGTTCCCGAACCCCAGCAGCGCGATCCGGACCGGCCCGTCCCGGTCACCACCCACGACTCGAAGCATCGGCTCAGTCTAGAGATGAGCGGGCTGGGCAGGCATGCGAGCCGGTCGGGCGAGCCGCGCTTTCGCGCAGGTCACGACGGCGCGCGAAGCCGTTACGCCTGCTTCACCTGGAAGGACTCGATGATGTCGCCAGGCTGGAAGTCCTGGTAGCCATCGATCTTGATCCCGCACTCCAGGCCGACCGTCACTTCCCGGACGTCGTCCTTGAACCGCTTCAGGCCTCCGATCGGCCCTTCGAAGACCTGCTGATGGCCGCGCGACACCTTGGCCACGGATCCGCTGGTGATCTTGCCCTCCTGCACGCGCGATCCGGCGATCGTCCCCACCTTCGGGATGCGGATCGGGGTGAGGACTTCGGCCCGGCCTTCCCAGACCTGGACGAAGGTGGGCTCGTACAGCCCTTTGATCGCGTTCTCGATGTCGTTCGTGACGTTGTAGATGACGTCGTACTGGCGAATGTCTACCTTCTCACGCTCGGCAGCCCGCTGCGCCTGGACGTCGGGCTTGACGCTGAACGCGATCACGAGCGCGTTCGAGGCAGCGGCAAGCAGGATGTCGGATTCGGTCACCGGACCGACACCCTCGTACACGATCTTGATCTGCACCATCGGGTCCTGGATCTTCAGCAGCGATTGCTTGAGCGCCTCGACCGATCCGTTGCTATCCGCCTTGAGCACCAGGTTGAGGTCCTTGACGGCCCCCTTCTCGACCTGGCTGGCCAGGTCGGCGAGCGTGATCCGGCGGGTCTGCGAGAGCGCGGCGACCCGACGCTGCTCGGCCCGTTGCGAGGCGATCGTGCGGGCGACCTTCTCGCTCGACACGACCTGGAAGATGTCACCGGCGGTGGGAACGTCCGGCAGTCCGGTTACGACCGCTGGGGTCGCCGGTCCGGCCTCCTTCATCTTCTTGCCCTGGTCGTCGAGCAGCGCCCGGACCTTGCCGAAGATCGGGCCGACCACCATGTTGTCGCCGACTCGCAGCGTGCCGCTCTGCACGAGCACGGTCGCGACCGGCCCCCGGCCCTTTTCCAGGTGGGCGTCGATCACCGTGCCGGCGGCCGGCTTCTGCGGGTTCGCCTTGAGGTCCTGCAGGTCCGCGACCAGCAGGATCATCTCGAGCAGTTCCGTCAGGCCCGTCTTCTGCTTGGCGGAGACCGGCACCATGACGGTCTGGCCGCCCCACTTCTCGGGCACGAGCCCGTGCTCGGACAGGCCCTGCATGACCCGGTCGGGGTTCGCGCCCTCCTTGTCGATCTTGTTGATCGCGACCACGATCGGGACCTGGGCCGCCTTCGCGTGGGAGATCGCCTCGACCGTCTGCGGCATGACGCCGTCGTCGGCCGCCACCACCAGCACGGCGACGTCCGTGACCTGCGCGCCGCGGGCGCGCATCGCGGTGAAGGCCTCGTGCCCGGGGGTGTCGAGGAAGACGATCCGCCGGCCACGTTCTTCGACCGTGTAGGCACCGATCGACTGGGTGATCCCGCCAGCCTCGCCGGCCGCCACCTTGGTCTGCCGGAACGCGTCCAGCAGCGAGGTCTTGCCGTGGTCGACGTGACCCATGACCGTGACCACCGGCGGCCGGGCCTTGAGGTTCGCGGGGACCTCGCCCTCCAGGCTGAAGAGCTCGGAGCGGGTCGTCATCTTCACCTGGGTGTCGTCTTCGCCGACCGGCTCGGCGATCGCCGCATCCATCGCCATGGGGCTGGCCTGCACCCCGAACGTGTCCGCCACGATCGCCGCGGTGTCATAGTCGATCTGCTGGTTGATGTTGGCCATGATGCCGTTGCGCATCAGCTCTTTGATGATCTCGACCGCCGTCACGTGCAGGTAGTCGGCCAGCTCCTTGACCGTGAGCGAGGGCGGCAGCTGGACCGTCGTCTCTTTGGCGGCTGGTTTCACCTCGGCTGCCGGCGCGCCGCCCTGGAACCGGGTGCGCACGGCTGCCTCCTGTTCGGGGCTGAGCACCGACATGGCGTGCCGGGGCGCGTGCCGTCCCGACTTCAGGAAGTCGAGGATGTCGCGCGCCTCGATGCCGAGGTCACGCGCGAGCTGCTGAACCTTGATGCCGCGGGTCTGCGTCGTGGCGATGGAAACTCCTTTGTGCCTTCGGAACTCAACTGGCAATCATAGCGTGCCGCCGAAGACGGACGTCCTAGAGTATTCCCGCCTTCAAGGCCGCCCAATCGTCAGGGCCGATCGTGACATGCAGGGCGCGCTCGACGGCGCGCCGCTTGCGGGCGAGCGTGAGGCACGCCTGTGTCCGGCAGAGGTAGGCGCCCCGCCCGGGCGCGCGCCCCCGGGGATCGAGCTGCGCCCGACCTTCAGGCAGCCGGACCACGCGCACGAGCTCCTGCTTCGCCTTCGTCGTGCGACAGGCGACGCAGCTCCGCATGGGCTGCGCGCTGGCGCGGCTCACGTCGTCTTCGCCGCCTCCACCTGGGGCTGCGCGGACACCGTGGGCTTGATGTCGATCCGCCAGCCGGTCAGCTTGGCGGCGAGCCGCGCGTTCTGTCCGTCCTTCCCGATGGCGAGCGACAGCTGCCCGTCCGGCACGTGCGCCGTGGCGGTGCGGGAGTCGCGGTCGATGTCGACCCGGTCCACCTGGGCCGGGCTCAGGGCGTTCGCGACCAGCTGGCCGGGGTCCTCGGCCCACGGAATGATGTCCACGCGCTCGTTGCCCAGCTCGGAAACCACGCTGCGGATGCGGACGCCCTTGGGGCCGACGCAGGCGCCCACCGGGTCGATCCCCTCCTGCCGGGCCTCGACGGCCACTTTGGTCCGCACCCCCGGCTCGCGTGCCAGGGCCCGGATGATCACCGCGCCCGAGCTCAGCTCCGGGATTTCGAACTCGAGCAGCCGCCGGACCAGCGCCTTGTGGGCCCGCGAGACGAGCACCTGGGCGGCCCCTTTGCTGCGCTTCCGCTCCTCCAGCAGGAGGACCTTGAGGTGCTGACCGGGCCGGATCACCTCCTCCGGGATCTGCTCCTCGGGGAGAAGCACGCCCTCCGCTTTGCCGAGCTCGAGGTAGACCATGCGACCTTGTGGGCGCTCGAGGACCCGGTCCACCACGCCGCTGACCATCTCGCCGCGATGCTCGAGCACGTCGCGGAGCACGTGGTCCTTCTCCGCATCACGGAGCCGGGCGAAGACGACCTGCTTGCTGATCTGCGCAGCCAGCCGGGCGAAATCCTCGGTTGGGATCGGGACCTCGGCGACCTCGCCCGAGGCCTCGTCCCGGTGCTGGGCGAAGATCTCGATCTGCGCGGTTTCGGGATCGACGTGAACGCGGATCGCCTCGGCGGGGTTGAAGGCGCGGCGGTACGCGGTCGCCAGCGCGCTCTCGACGAGCTGCAGCAAGGATTGCTTCGAAATGCCCTTCTCGCTCTGGATCTGATCCAGGGCCTTGAGGAAGTCCGACTTCAGCGTCGCCATCTAGAGATCGATCGCCAGGCGGGCCGCCATCACGTCTTTGAACGGGATGGAAACCGCCTGAGCATCGCGCAGCTGCAGCTCGACCCGGTCCTCCTGGACGCCGACCATCCGGCCTTCGGCCACCCGCTCACCGCCATCGACCCGATAGCGGATGTTGGCGCGCTTGCCGAGAAAGCGACGGTAGTCGTCGATGCCGCGCAGCGGGCGCTCGGCCCCGGGTGACGAGACCTCCAGCGTGTAGCGACCAGGGAGCGGATCGGCCTGGTCCAGCAGGGCGCCCAGCGAGTGGCTGACGCGCTCGCAATCGTCGAGGGTCACCCCCTCGGAGCGATCGATCATGACCCGGAGCGTCGGCGCGCCGGTCCCGAGCAGCTTCAGGTCGTAGAGCTCGAACCCGAGGAAGGTCAGGGTGGGTAGAAACAGCTCCCGCAGCCGATCCACCCGCAGGGCGCTCTCGCTATTCACTTCGACTGCAGTATAGGCGCGCTCACGGCCGCTTTCGAAGCCTCTGCCTAGCGCGGGTCGAGCCGTCTCCAGACGACGAGCAGGGGGCTCGCATTGAAGATCGAGCTGTAGGTCCCGCTGACGATCCCGATCAGCAACGCGAGGGTGAAGCCCTTGATGTTCTGGGGCGAGATGAGGAAGAGCGCGACCAGCACGAAGACCACCGTCATCGACGTGTTCAGCGATCGGGAGAGCGATTGCACGATGCTCAGGTTCACGTTCTGTTCGAAGGACAGGCGGCTGGCCTGCCGGACGTTCTCCCGGATCCGGTCGAAGATGACGATCGTGTCGTGGACGGAGAAGCCGATCACCGTCAGTGCCGCGGTCACGAACAGCGTGTTGATCTCTCCCAGCGGCGAGAACCGCCCGATGATCGAGAACGCCCCGGTCAGGACGAACACGTCGTGGAGCAGGGCAAGGATGGCGCAAACCGCAAACTTGAAACTGAAGCGAAAGCTCAGGTAGGCGACGATCAGGAGGGAGGCGATCGCGACCAGCAGTCCGGCGCCGGTGACCAGCTCGCGCGCGATCACCGGACCGACCGCCTGCGAGGAGTCGACCCGGGCCCCGAATTTCGCCGTCAGGTCGTTGCGGATCAGGGTCTCCTGGGCCGAGCTGAGCGGCTTCGTGGTGACCAGCACGCTGCTGGACCCCGCCTGCTGGACGGTCGCATCGACCTTGAACTGATCCATCTCGGTCTGGATTGCGGTCGCCTGGATCGCGTGGGGAAAGGACAGGGCGAGCTGGTTGCCCCCAGCGAAGTCGATGCCCAGACGGAAGCCGAACAGGGCCATCGAGATGATCCCGGGCAGGATGATGATCAGCGAGGCGAGGAAGTACCAGTTCCGCCGCCCGACGATGTCGATCGTGCGGGGCGGCGCATCCAGGACCTCGCCGGCGAGCCGGACGCTCATGCGGCCTTGCGCGGCGCGCTGACGCCGTAGAGACCGAGGCGGCGCGCCGGGCGGATGCCGGCGACGACCTGCAGGAACTGCTGCGTGGTGACGATGGCGGAGAACATGCTGACCGCGACTCCGATTGCGAGCGTGACGGCGAAGCCCTTGATCAGCGGCGCGCCGAAGAAATAGAGAACCCCACAGGTGATCAGGGTCGAGATGTTCGAGTCGCGGATCGCGGGCCAGGCGCGCGCCACGCCGGCCTCCATGGCCGCTCCCAGCGTGCGTCCGCTGCGCAGCTCCTCCTTGACCCGTTCGAAGATCAGGACGTTGGCGTCGACCGCCATCCCGACCGAGAGGACGAAGCCGGCCAGCCCGGCCAGCGTCAAGGTCACGCCGAACAGCTTGAAGATGGCCAGCACCACCGCCGCGTAGAGGAGGAGCGCGAGGGATGCGACGACGCCGGGCAAGCGGTAGTAGCTGATCATGAAGAGCACGACGATGGCGAGCCCGAACCCGCCGGCCAGCAGGCTGAGGCGGACGGTGTTCGCCCCGAGGGTCGCGCCGACCTCGGTGCTGGTCAGGGTGACGATCGTGCCCGGCAGGGCGCCGGAATCGAGCTGGACGGCCAGCGCCTGGGCCGAGTCCGCCGTGAAGCCGCCCGTGATCTGTCCCTGCCCGCCGCAGATTTCCTGCTGCACGTTGGCGTCCTCGACCAGGTTCGAGTCCAGGAAGATCGCGAGCCGGTTCTGCGGATCACCCGTCGGATGGGTGACCGCCGCGCGCGTGAACGTGCAGAAGATCCCCGAGCCCTGCGCGTTCAGGGAGAAGGAGACGTCCGGGAGGCCGTTCTGGTCGGTCGAGCGCACGGCCTGGGTCAGCATGCTCCCGTCGACGCCGGTGAAGACCGGCTTGTAGCCCGGGTAGCGGTTCGCATCGGTCGGATTGAGCAGCTTGAGCGTCGCCGCATCCGGTGTCCCGGGCGCCCAGGTCCAGATCGTGAGGTAGGACGTCTTTCCGAGAATCGTCTTGGCCTGCTCCAGGTTGACGCCCGGCAGCTCGACGAGGATCCGGTCCACCCCCTCCGGGCGCACGATCGATTCCGCGTATCCGGAGGCGTTGACGCGGCGCTCGAGCACGGTGACGGCGGCGTCCCGGGCATCCGAGATGGGCGTCCCGTTGCGGACGTTGACGATCTGCAGCTCCAGGTGCGTGCCGCCCTGCAGGTCGAGCCCCTTGTGGATGTAGATCTGCTGGCTCAAGCCCAGCGCCGGGATGGCCAGGTAGGGAACCTGATTGATCGGGCCCGTCAGCGACTGGTGGGTCGCCAGCCGGAAGATGTAGGCGTAGCCGTCGAGAAAGGCCGCGATCAGGGCGACGCATGCGATCAGGAGCAGCAGGTAACGGTTCGCGCGCATACGACTGCCAAAGTATAGAAGAGGGCGCTTCTTCGGCTTCTCTCACGGAATCGGCGCCCTCGCCCACTGCGCGCGCAGCCCGGCCACGATCGACGCCAGACGACCGGTCCCGATCGCGCCGCGCAGGGTGGCGGCGATCCGGAGCAGGACCCGCAGGTTGTGGATGGACGCCAGGCGGTGCCCGAGGATCTCCCCGGCCATGAACAGGTGGCGCACGTAGGCGCGGCTGAAGCGCCGGCACGCATAGCAGTCGCACCCCTCTTCCAGGGGTGAGGCGTCCTCCGCGAACCGGCGGTTGCGCAGGTTGATGCGCCCGCCACCCACCAGCACCGAGCCATTGCGCGCGATGCGCGTCGGCAGCACGCAGTCGCAGAGGTCGATCCCGCGAATCACCGCCTCCACGAAATCGATCGGCGTTCCGACGCCCATCAAGTAGCGTGGCCGGGCGCTGGGAAGGATTTCCGTCTGCACCTCCAGCAGGCGATAGGTGAGCGACTTCGGCTCCCCCACGCTCAACCCGCCCACGGCGAAACCGTCGAACGCCATGGCCCCGATCGTCCGCGCGCTCTCCTGCCGCAGACCCTCGTCGAACCCGCCCTGCGCGATGCCGAATCGCAGCTGGCCCGGGGCCGGCTCCTGGCGCAGGCAGCGCTCGGCCCAGCGGTGGGTGCGCTCCATCGCCGCCAGTGCCGCCTGTGGCGTGCCCGGCCAGGGGGCCAGCTGGTCGAACGCCATGGCCACGTCGGATCCGAGCGCGCGCTGGACGGCCATCGCGGATTCCGGCGTGAACCGCTGCGGGCTCCCATCGAGATGGGAGCGAAACGTCGCGCCCTCGTCCGTGACGGTGACGAGGTGATCGAGGCTGAACACCTGGAAGCCGCCGCTGTCGGTCAGGATCGCCCCGTCCCAGCCCATGAAGCGATGCAGCCCGCCCAACCGGGCAATCCGCTCCGCCCCTGGCCGCAGCGCGAGGTGATAGGTGTTCCCGAGCAGGATGCGGACGCCGAGCTCGCGGAGCTCGTCGGGGCTGAGCGCCTTGACCGTGCCCTGGGTGCCGACCGGCATGAAGGCCGGAGTCTCGATCTCGCCATGCGCGGTCTCGAGCACGCCCCGCCGCGCCCCTCCTTCCTCGGCGACCACCCGGAAGGTCACGGGGCGGCGCGCTCCGTGATCAGCATGCAGTCGCCGAAGCTGTAAAACCGGTACGCGAGGCGGATCGCCTCGCGATAGGCGTCGAGGACGCGCTCCCGCCCGGCGAAGGCGCTGACCAGCATCAGCAGCGTGCTCCTGGGCAGATGGAAGTTCGTGAGCAGCGCATCCACCACCCGAAATCGGAATCCGGGAAGGATGTAGAGGTCGGTCGAGCCCGCTTGGGCGGTCACGAGCCCCTCATCGGTGGCACAGCTTTCCAGGACCCGGACGCAGGTCGTCCCGACCGCGATCACGCGCCCGCCCCGGCGCCGTGCGGCCGCCACCGCCGCCACGACGTCGGGTGAGAGCGAGAACGCTTCCCGGTGGATCCGGTGGGCCTTTGGGTCCGCCTCGCGGACCGGGGCGAACGTGTCCAGGCCGACGTGCAGCGTGATGAACACGATCGAGACGCCACGCGTCTTCACCGCCCGGAGCAGGCGCTCCGTGAAATGGAGGCCCGCGGTCGGCGCCGCCGCCGACCCCTCCCGCCGTGCGAACACCGTCTGGTACCGGCCGGGATCCTGGAGCGTCGCCTTGATGTAAGGCGGCGTGGGCATCACCCCGATCCGCCGCACCTCCGCCAGCGGGTTGTCGCCCACAAGACGGACCCGGCGGGTCTCCCCTCCCCCATCGCCGGTCACGATCGCCCGAAGCGGCGAACCGTCGAAGGTCACCTCGGCGCCGACCGCGAGCTTGCGCGCCGGTCGGATCAGCACCTCCCACTCGACCGGCCCGGTTTCTCGCAGCAGCAGGATCTCGGCAGGCGCCCCGCTCGCCCGCCGGCCCAAAAGCCGGGCGGGCAGCACGCGCGTGTCGTTGAGGACGAGGACGTCGCCGGCGTCAAGGTGCTGGGGCAGGTCCAGGATCCGCTCGTGCGCGACCGCACCCGTCCGCGGGTCCAGCACGAGCATGCGGGCGCCGTCACGCTCGACCGGCGGCTGCTGGGCGATGCGCGAAGGGGGCAGATCGTAGTCGAAGTCATCCGTCCGCACGGGCGGCCTCCCCCGGATCCGCCGACGCGGGGCGGACCCGCACGCTTCGCAGCGCGATCGGGAGCGCGGCCACACAGAGCACGGCGGACAGCCCCATGGCCGCTTCGAAGCTCAGCCCCTGCACGACCGGCGCCGCGGCCAGGCTGCCGACGGCGATCGCCGCCGCGAAGCTGGTCGTGAAGAGCGCCATCGCGGTGCCCCGGTCCCGATCGTCACTGCGCTTCTGCAACTCGAGCAGGGTCGGCGGGATGAGCAGGGCCGCCCCGGCGCCCGTGCCGCAGCCCGCCAGGATGAGCGTCGCCCAGCTCGCCGGCACGATCAGGAGCCCGATCGCGAGCAGCTGGATCGCGATCCCGGCCGTGAACAGCCAGCGCGACCCGAAGCGGTCCGACAGGAAGCCGGCCGGGATCCGGAAGAGAAGCACGCCGATCGCATCCGCGGTGAAGAACCACCCGACCGCCGGGACCATGCCCCGCGGCACGTGGATCGGCAGGTAGGCGGTCACCACGCCCCAGTAGACAATAGTGAGGAAGGTCAGCGTCAGCAGCGGGGTCCACGCGGCACGGTACTTGAAGAGCGGGCCCTCGGCCGCCGGGGCGTCCCCCACGCGGAGCAACAGGCTCAGGCCCAGTCCGAGCGCGGCCGCAAGCGCCGCCACCGCAAACAGCATCGTGGCCCCACGGGCCAGCAGCCACAGGCCGAGGGGAGGCCCGATCGCGAGCGCGAGATTCTGGAAGACGCCGAAGGCCCCGAGCGCCGTCCCGCGATATCGCGGCGGGATCAGCGTCGGCACCACGGCGTACGCGGCGGGCAGCACCATCGCGATGCCCACCCCCTGGAGCAGGCGCGCGATCGTGATCGCGACCGGCTGCCCGCTCGCCAGGAAGATGAGCGCGGCCACCAGGTAGAGGCCAGGGCCCAGGCGCAGCGCGACACGCGCACCCTTGCGATCGATCAGGGGCCCGGCCAGCAGGGTGGCCGCGATCTGGATCAGGAACGCGATCCCGACGAAGAAGCCGACCGAGGCGATCGAGTACCCGTGGTCGCGATGCAGGTAGACGGGCAGGGTCCCGCTGAACAGGTAGAGGGAGAACGACGCGGCTGCGACCGTGACCACGATGATCCCGATCTGGACGGCCCGCTGGGACAGGCCAGGGGCGGGCCGCGGTGGACGATGCCGGCTCGGCGTCACGCGACGCCTGCTCAGAACAGATTCGGCTGGTCGGATCCGGCCTTGACCAGGCCCAGATGCTCGTAGGCGAGCTTGGTCGCCACCCGGCCGCGCGGCGTGCGCGCCAGGAAGCCAAGCTGGATCAGGAACGGTTCATAGACGTCCTCGACCGTCTCGGGCGCCTCCGACACGGAGACCGCGATCGTGTCCAGGCCGACCGGACCACCGTCGTATTTCTCGACCACGGTGTGCAGGATGCGCCGGTCGATGGCGTCCAGCCCGAGCGCATCCACCTCGAGCAGGCTGAGCGCCTCCAGGGCGACCTGCGTGTCGATCGAGCCTTGCGCGCGGACCTGCGCGTAATCGCGGACACGGCGCAGCAGGCGGTTGGCCACCCGTGGGGTGCCCCGGGCCCGGGCGGCGATGATCCGAGCGCCGGCTTCGTCGATCTGCACCTTGAGCAGGCGCGCCGAGCGCAGCGTGATCTGGAACAGGTCCTCGGCAGCGTAGAAGTAGAGCGGGTACATGTCGCCGAAGCGGTCCCGCAGCGGCGCCGAGAGCATGCCCTGCCGCGTGGTGGCCCCGATCACGGTGAAGCGCGGCAGTTGCAGCCTCAGCGGCTGCGCGCCCGCGCCCTTGCCGCTGACGAAGTCGAACTTGAAGTCTTCCATCGCGGGATACAGGGCTTCTTCGACCGGCCGCGAGAGCCGGTGGATCTCGTCGACGAAGAAGATCTCACGGTCCTCGAGGTTGGTCAGGATCGACGCCAGCGCGCCCTGATGCTCGATCGCCGGACCCGACGTGGTCCGGATGCCGACCCCCATCTCGTTCGCCATGATGTTGGCCAGCGTCGTCTTCCCCAGGCCGGGCGGCCCCGCGATCAGGATGTGCTCGATCGGCTCGTCCCGTCCGCGAGCCGCATCGATCAGGATCCGTAACTTGTCTTTGATCGCCTCCTGGCCGACGAACTCGTCGAGCCGGCGAGGACGCAGGCTCCACTCGAACTCCTGGTCCTCGGTCCGCGCTGCGCCCTCGATGATGCGCTCGCTCATCCGCGGTCCAGGCCCCGCAGCGCGAGGGTGACCAGGTCTTCCACGGAGCGCTGCCCGCCGTTGCCGGCGGTCACCTTGCGCACCGCGTCCTTCGCCTCAGCCGGCGTGTATCCGAGCCCGGTCAGCACCTCCAGCGCCTGGGCCAGGGCCTCGGCGCCGGCCGAGGGGGGAAGTCGCGTCTCGTCGGGGAACATCGCGTCCTTCAGCTTGCCCTTGAGCTCGAGGACGACCCGCGCGGCGGTCTTGGCGCCGATGCCGGGGACGGTGGCCAGCAGGGCCGCGTCCTCCTGCAGGATGGCCCGCTTCAGGACGCGCAGCTCCGCACGGCTGATGATCGCGAGGCCGGCTTTGGGCCCGATCCCCTTGACCGAGAGCAGCAGCTTGAAGAAGGTCAGCTCCTCCGCGGTCAAGAAGCCGAAGAGCGCCAGCGCGTCCTCCCGCACGTAGGTGTAGGTGTGGAGGCGGACGGCGTCGCCGACATGGGGCAACTGGGCCGCGGTCCGGGCCCCGACCGTGACGAGATAGCCGACCCCGTGCACGTCGAGGACCACCGAGTCCGGCCCGCGCTGGGCCACCTGCCCCTGCAGGCTGGCGATCACGGGCGCGCGCCGCGCGTGACCGGCGCGGTCCGCGCGGGTTGGGTCGTGGACGGAGCGCGGCTCAGCACCGCGCGCAGCCGGCCACTGTGGTGATGACAGATGGCGATCGCGAGCGCATCGATCGCGTCGTCCGATCGCGGGAGGTCGCGGGTGCCGAGCAGTGCCTGCACCATCTTCAGCATCTGGGCCTTGGTGGCGCCGCCGTAGCCGGTCACGGACAGCTTGATCTGCGCCGGCGAGTACTCGTGGACGCGGGCACCGGCCTCCACCGCCGTCAGGAGCACGACCCCGCGCGCCTGGCCGACCGCCATGGCGGAGCGCACGTTCTTGCTGAAGAAGAGCTCCTCGAACGCCGCAACCTCGGGGTGCAGCTCGCTGAGGAGCCGCCGCACCTGCTCGGCCAGCAAGCGGAGGCGGTCCGGATCGGCGAGGCTGGCGGGCGTCTTGATGGACCCGCAGGTGACCAGCCCGAGGCGGCCGTTGACCCGTCGCACCGCGCCGTAGCCGGTGTCCGCCAGGCCGGGGTCGATGCCCAGCACGATCATCCCGTCACGGCTGCTTCCCACCATGACTCGACTCAGGCCGGACGTGCGGTCTGCACTAGACGCGTTCGCTGATCCGTTCCATGACATCGGCTGCGACGTCGATGTTCGAGTAAACGGACTGGACGTCATCGTGCTCCTCGAGGGCGTCCAGCAGCTTGAGGACCGAGGGAGCGCCGTTCTCGTCCAGCCTGACGGTCTGCGAGGCGGCCATCGTGACCTCCGCCGAGTCGACCCGGTAACCCTTCTGCTTGAGCTGATCGCGCACGTGCTCCAGCCGGCCCGGATCGGTGATGACCTCGACGCTCGTCCCGTCGACCCGCGCGTCGGACGCGCCGAGCTCGATCGCCTCCAGGCCAACCTCGTCTGGGTCCTTGCCCTGGGCGTCGATCATGATCTGCCCCTGGCGGGTGAACATCCAGGCGACGCTGCCGGTGGCCCCCAGGTTGCCGCCGGAGCGCGCGAAGAGGTTGCGGATGTCACTCGAGGTGCGGTTCCGGTTGTCGGTCAGGGTGTCGACCATGACCGCGACGCCGTGGGGCCCGTATCCCTCGAAGCGGAGCTCCTCGATCGTGGAGCCGGCCAGCTCGCCGGTGCCGCGCATGATCGCGCGCTTGATGTTCTCCTGCGGCATATTGACGTCGCGTGCCTTCTCGACCGCGAGGCGCAGCCGGTAGTTGCCGTCGGGGCTCCCTCCGCCCTCGCGAGCCGCGATCGTGATCTCGCGGGCCATCTTGGTGAACTGCTGCCCCTTCCGGGCATCGGTGACAGCCTTCTTGTGCTTGATCGTCGACCACTTCGAATGTCCAGACATCCTGCTCCCGACCTGAAAGTCTACTGCACCCTGAGCGTGACGGCTTGACGCTTGCCGCGCCGCGCGACCATCCCCGTCCGGGGCTCGATCGACTCGTCCGCCGAGGCGACCGGGCGGTCGTCGACAAAGAGGCCTTTCTGCTCGACAAGCCGTCGCATCTCGCTCTTGCTGGACACGAGACCGAGCTCGAGAAAGAGCTCCGCCATGGTCCGGACGCTGGCCCCGAGGACACGCTCGGGCAGGTCGGCCGATTGCAGGAAGGCGGCCTCCGCGGCGTCCGCCGCGGGGGCTCCGTGATAGAGGCGGACCAGGCGCCGCGCGAGATCCTTCTTGACGTCCCGCGGATTGGTGCCAGCCGCCAGCGCCTCGCGTGCCGCCCTCACCTCGGCCGGCCCGGCGTCGGTGGCGAGCTCGAGGTACCGGACGATCAGGCTGTCGGGCACGGCCATCGCCTTCCAGAACATGTCCTTCGGGTCTTCGTCGATCCCGATGTAATTGTCCAGGCTCTTGCTCATCTTCTGGACGCCATCGAGCCCTTCGAGCAAGGGGAGCGTCATGACGTCCTGGGCCGGCTGGCCGGCGGCCTGCTGGAGATCGCGCCCGACCAGGAGGTTGAACGTCTGGTCGGTGCCTCCCAGCTCGAGATCCGCTTTCACGGCGACCGAGTCATAGCCCTGCAGCAGCGGATAGAGGAACTCGTGCAGGCCGATCGGGCGCCGCTGCTCCTGGCGCCGGGCGAAGTCGTCGCGGGCGAGCATCCTGGCCACGGTGGTCTGGCTCATCAACCGGACCACCTCGTCCAGCCGCATCCGGTCGAACCATTCCGACTGGAAGCGGACCTCGGTTCGCGATTCGTCGAGGATCTTCCAGAGCTGGTTCAGGTAGGTGTCGGCGGCGGCGCTCACCTCCTCACGGGTGAGCTGAGGTCGGGTCACGTTCTGCCCGGAGGGGTCCCCGATCCGGGCGGTCCAGTCGCCGACGATCAGCACGCCGGTGTGCCCCTGGTCCTCGAAGCGTCGCATTGCGCGCAGCGCGATGGTGTGACCCAGGTGGAGATCGGGGCGGGTGGGATCCAGGCCGAGCTTGACGCGCAGGCGGTCCCCTCGCTCGATCCGCGCCTTCAGATGCTGGCGATCCACGATCTCGACGGCGCCGGCGGTCAGGGCGTCCCAGGCTGAGCTCGCTGGACCTTTACTTTCCTTCACCCGTTGATCACCAGATTGTGTCTTCGCGGACGGGGGTTGAGTATATACGCCGCCCGATCGGGCTCCCGTCACCTTTTTTCGATCTCAGCCGTTATAGTCCAGGAATTCGATGGGAGATCGACACGAGCGGGCACGGCGTGCCGCCATCCGGGTGCTCAGCGTCGTTCGCCTGTCGCGCCGGCGCCGTGCGGAGTCCCGCACCCTCCTGGTCGTCGCGCTCAGCCTGCTGGGCACCCTCAGCCTGGGCGGGGGCGCGGAAGCCTTCGACCGGTACCAGACCTACACGCGCGACCTTCCCGATCCCCAGTCGCTGAGCACCCGCGAGCTCGCCCAGTCGACCAAGATCTACGATCGCAACGGCACGCTGCTCTACGTCAAGCACACCGCCGGCGTGATCCGGACGGTCGAACCGCTCGCCCAGATCTCCCCGCATCTCGTGCAAGCCACGGTTGCGATCGAGGACCGCGGCTTCTACACGCACCACGGCGTCGATTTCAAGCGCATCGTGGCGGCCGCCTTCGCCAACATCACCCACCAGCGCATCGAGCAGGGCGCCAGCACGATCACCGAACAACTCGTCAAGACGAGCTTTCTCTCGAGCCAGCAGACCTTCGAGCGAAAGATCCGCGAAGCCGTTCTCGCGCTCGAGATCGAGCGGCGCTTCACCAAGAACGACATCCTGACCATGTACCTGAACCAGATCTTCTACGGACACGAAGCCTATGGCGCGGAGACGGCGGCGCAGACCTATTTCGCGAAACCGGCCAAGGCGCTCGACATCGCGGAGAGCGCCATGCTGGCCGGGATCCCCAACGCGCCCTCCGCCTTCGATCCGTTGAACCCGGTAACCACGCAGAACGCGAAGGACCGCCAGGTGCTCGTGCTCAAGGCCATGCTCCGCGATCACTACATCAGCAGCACCGAGTACGCGGCGGCGGTCAAAGAGCCGCTGCACTTCCAGAATGGCGCCCTCCAGCGCGACCTGAAAGCCCCCTGGTTCGTCGATTACGTCCTGCAGGTCCTGACCGACCAGTACGGCGCCGATGTGGTCAATGGAGGCGGGCTTCAGGTGACCACGACCCTCGACTACGGGCTGCAGCAGATCACCGAGAGCGCCGTCCGGACCGAGGTCAACCAACCGGGGTTACGCGCCCGCAACGTCAACAACGGCGCCGCCGAGGTGATCGACCCGTCAACCGGGCAGGTCCTTGCCATGGTGGGCAGCGCCGACTACTACAACGCCGCGATCGGCGGCCAGTTCAACGTGATCACCGGCGGCCTGGGGCGCCAGCCGGGCTCCTCGTTCAAGATCTACGACTACGCGACCGCGTTCTCCAACGGCTACACCCCCGCCACCCTGATCAACGACACCCAGGGCAAGATCGACGGGCATGCCTTCGTGGACTGGGATCACCGGAGCGAGGGCCTGATCACCCTGCGCCAGGCGCTGGCCGAATCGCGCAACATCCCGGCCATCCTGCTGCTCAAGCAGCTCGGCTACACGCGGGTCTTCCAGACGGCGCGGCTGATGGGCCTGACCAGCGCCGACCTGCGGCCGGATCGCGGGCTGGCCCAGGCGATCGGCGCGACCGAGGTCCTCCCGCTCCAGCATTTCAACGCCTACGCGGTCCTCGCATCGGGCGGCATCTACCACGCCCCGGCGGTCATCCTGAAGGTCGAAGACAGCCAGGGCCGTGTGCTCGAGCAGTGGAAGCCCTCGCCGGGCACCCGGGTGCTCTCACCCCAGGTCGCCTACATGATCAGCGACATCCTGCGCCCGGTGGGCGCCGACCTCAAGATCCGGCGCCCGTTCGCGTCCAAGACCGGGACCACGGAGAACTGGCACGACTCCTGGCTGATCGGCTACAACCCCGACATCGTGATCGGCGCCTGGATGGGGCACACGTGCGCCGGATCCTGTCCGTCCAATGTGAACACCGACCTCAACGTCGTTTGGGGCGTGATGGGCGCCGGCCAGATCTTCAGGGACGTCTTCAACGCCTACGAAGCGAATCGGCCGGTTCACGATTTCGTCGTGCCGGACGGGCTCAAGAAGGTGACCGTCTGCCGGGCCAGCGGCCTGCTCGCGACCAGCGCCTGCGCCGGCCAGACCGTGACCGACTGGTTCGTTGCGGGCTTGGCCCCCGCCCGGCCGGACGACTGGTACCAGCAGATCCGGGTGTGCACCACGGACGGCGGGCTCGCCACCCCGGACATCCCGGCCAACCTGACCGCGGTCCGCACCTTCCTGGTCTACCCCGCCGGCTACCCCGATGACATGAAGGACCACAAGGCCGCCCAGCCTCCGACGCAGCCCTGCGCCGTGCTGACCGAGACCGTCCCACCGACGCTGTCGCTGACCCCCTTGAGGAACGCCGACGGCACGGTGAGCGTGACCGCCCTGGCCCAGGACGATGAAGCGGTCAAGGAAGTCGACTTCTTCCTGGACGGCGCGACCGTGCCGGTGCGGCTCACCCAGGGTCCGTTCACGCTGACCGTAACCGGCGCCCCGGGCAGCGTTCATAGCCTGAACGTGCAGGCCTACGACTACAATCCGGCCAACGCGCCGGCGGCCCAGACCATCAGCGTGAAGATCGGGGTCCCGAGCCCGCAGCCGTCGCCCTCCGCGCCCTGAGGGCGTTCATCCGAGGGCCCGACAGAGAGGCGCTGGCCCGGACCGCGTAGCGGTAGGGAAGCTCGACGGCGCGGCTGATCCCCACCCGGGGGCCGCACACCACCTCGGCGTCCGGGACCGGGCTGCCGGCCCAGATCCCGAGCGGTCCTCGGGTCAGGTCGCGGCCGTTGTCGCGCAGGGTCAGCCCGAAGGCGCGACCGACCTTGCCCGGCCCGCTCATCAAGCGCTCGGTGGGCCCACTCTGGCCCGCCCGGCGAAGGATCGGCTCGCCGAGCAGCGGCTCGAGGGCGCGCAGCAAGACCGCCCCGGCCCGACCCGGGCGCTCGGCCGTGACATTCAGGCAGTGGTGCATGCCGTAGCTGAAATAGACGTAGGTGAAGCCTGCTGGCCCGAACATCACGCCGTTACGCGCCGTCTCTCCCCTGAAGGCGTGCGACGCTGGATCGACCTCCCCCAGGTAGGCCTCGGTCTCGACGATGCGCCCGGCGATCACTCCCGCCGGCGTCCGCAAGAAGAGGATGCGCCCCAGCAGATCGCGTGCGAGCGTGACCGGATCGCGAGCATAGAACCCCCGCCGCAGCCGGGGACCTGTCAGGCGCTGGATGTCCTCATTCTGTCAGGGGCGCCCAGACGCCCGCGAGTCAGTGCGGGAGGAGCTGCGTGAAGTAGTTGGCCAGGTCGCCGGGCAGCACCATCGAGAAGATGGCCCGCGTCAGCGGCTCCAGGCCGTAGAAATGGGGCGCCAGCAAGGAACCGTAGAACAGCTGCTGCATGGTGTAGAAGGCGGGTGGATACACGTAGCCCGCCGGCAGGTTGGTCTTGACCAATCCGACGCCCACGATCAACATGAGGGTCACCTCGAGCGCGCCCACGACGAAACCGCCCAGGATACCGAGGGCCCGGTCGAACAGGGGGGCCATGAGCTGGTTGATCCAGCGCTGGTAGACGGCGCCGAGCACCTCGAACAGGACGACCACCGCGACCACGATAATCGCGTAGGTGACCACGTGCGCCCACAGGACCGAGTTGCTGGCGAGCCAGCCTGACAGATAGGTCGACGTGTTGGCGCTGGTGAGCGTCGCGCCGCCCACCCCAGCGAAGACGCCAAGCAGGGCGATGCCGCGGCGGATCACCCCGAAGGCGTAGCCGAGCATGATGTTGACCAGAAGGATGCCGAGGATCGCCAGGTCGAGCACGTTCATCCGCGCACCTGTGGGAAACGCGCGGCGAGCCCACTCACGATGCGCTCGTGCAGGCGCGCCACCTCCTCGCCGGTCAACGTCCGGTCGTCCGCCTGGTAGTACAGGCGAAAGCTCAGGCTGCGGGTATCCGGACCGAGCTGCGGTCCGACGTATTCGGAAAGCATGGAAACCTCCCGCAACGTGTAACCGCCGAGCTCCCGGATAACTTGCAGGATCCGGCTTGCCTCCAGCCGGCCCTTGACGACCACCGTAAGGTCGCGGCGAACCCCCGGATAGCGGGGCACGGCTACCGCTCTCGTGCTGAAGCGTCCGTCCCCCACCAGCGCGTCCAGGACAACCTCGGCAACCACGGCCCGGCCGGGCAAATCCAGCCCGCCGAGCAGCGCCGGGTGGACCTCACCCGCGATCCCGACCAGGCGGCCCCGAGAAAGCAGGTGCGCGGTCCGGCCGGGATGGAGGCCGTCCCCCCGGCCGGGGTGGATCTCGATCGTGCGCCCCCCGATCCGCTGCGCGAGGAGGCGCAGCCCGGCCAGCACCGTGCGCAGCTCGGCGGCCGCTGCGGAAGCCTGCGCCACCGGAACGTGGACCGCCGCCGAGAGCAGCCGCGGTTCGCCGACACCCTCGGCCGCATCCTCGAGCGGCCAGAACCCGGTGCCGATCTCGAACAGCCGCGCGCCGGGTTGATCCTGGCGCGCGTTGCGGGCCAGCGCTTCCAGGAGGCTGGGGATGAGGCTCACCCGGAGCGCGTTCCGATCCTCCGCGACCGGATTGCTGATCTCCGCCGGATGGTCGGATGCCCCCGGCAGGCGGCTGTCAAGCGCGCGCCGGCGATCGACGATCGGGTAGCTGATCGCTTCGTCGAAGCCCAAGCCGTTGAGCACGTCTCGCACCCGGTCATCCACGTCGTCCGGCTGGTAGATCTCGGACACCGGCCGGCGGGAGCCAGGCAGCGTGCTCGGAATGCGGTTGAAGCCGTAAATCCGGCCAACCTCCTCGACGACATCCTCTGGGATGGCGCAGTCGAGCCGGAAGTCGGGTGGCGTGGCGATCAGCCGGTCACGCTCGAGGTCGACCTTGAAGTCCAGCCGGTTCAGGATCTCGGTGGCCTCGGCAGGAGGCACGTCAACCCCCAGCGTCCGGTTGAGCCGGGGCATGGTCAGCTCGATCGGCCTCGGCTCGTAGCGGTCCGGGTACACGTCGGTCCCGCCGGTCGCCCGACCGCCGGCGAGATCCTCGAGCAGGGTGGCGGCGCGATCCACGGCGGGCAGGCTGAGCGCCGGGCTCAGGCCCTTCTCGAAGCGAAGGGACGCCTCGGTGCGCAGGCCGAGCGCCCGGGCCGTGGCTCGGATCCGCCGCGGCTCCCAGGTGGCCGCCTCCAGGACGACCTCCTGCGTCTGTGCGCTGACGGCGCTCGCGGCGCCCCCGATGATGCCGGCGAGGCCTTGCGGGCCGGCCGGGTCCGCCACCACCATGAACTCCGGGTCCAGGGTGCGCGTCCTGCCGTCCAGGCATTCCAGCTGCTCGCCCGCGCGCGCCCGCCGCACGATCAGGCGGCCGTCGCGCAGGCGCGCCCGGTCGAAGGCATGCATGGGCTGGCCCAGCTCGAGCATGACGTAGTTCGTCACGTCCACGACATTGCTGATCGGCCGGACCCCGGCGGCGCGCAGGCGGGCCTGCAACCAGGCGGGCGACGGCTGCACGCGGACGCCGCTCACGACCCGAGCCACGAAGCGCCGGCATCCCTCGGGCGCCTCGATGGTGACGAACGGTTCCTGTGGGACCCCCTCTCCGCCGGCAGATGGCCGCCGCAGCGGCAGGCGAAACAGCGCGGCGATCTCGCGGGCCACCCCCAGGTGCGCGAGCAGGTCGGGACGGTTCGATTTCACCTCCAGGTGGAGGAGAGTGTCAGGGGGATAGAGACTGCGCAGGTCGGTGCCCAGGGGAGCGCTCGAATCGAGCACGAGGATGCCGCTGGCATCCTCCCCCAGGCCCAGCTCGGCGGCGGAGCAGAGCATGCCCTCGGACCGGATGCCGCGGAAGGACTGAGCTTCGATACGGCGGGCCCCCAGGCGGGCCCCGGCCCGCGCCAGCGGGACGCGGTCTCCCACCGCGAGGTTGCGGGCGCCGGTGACCACCTCGACCGTCGTCTCCCCGGTGGTCACCGTCGCCAGCAGGAGCTTGTCGGCATTGGGATGCGGCCGCAGCGCCGTCACCTGGGCGACGACGATGCCCTCGAAGGCGGCGTCCTGGGTGAGGGTGCGCTCGACCTCGGTCCCGGACAGGGTCAGGCGCTCCGCCAGCGCATCGAGGTCCTCGGGGACGTCGACGTAGTCCTTCAGCCAGTTGACCGAGACGATCATCCGAACTGTCTCAGGAAGCGGACGTCGTTCTCCCGCAGACTGCGGATGTCGGCGATGTCGTACTTGAGCATTGCGATCCGGTCCACACCCATCCCGAAGGCGAATCCCGAGTAGCGTTCGGGATCGATGCCGCCATTGCGGAGCACCTGGGGGTGGACCATGCCGGCACCCATGATCTCGAGCCATCCCCCTTTGCAGCTGCGGCATCCCGCTCCGCCGCAGATCCCGCAGGAGACGGCGGCTCCGATCGAGGGCTCGGTGAAGGGGAAATGATCGCCGCTGATCCGGATGCGGCGGTCGGCGCCGAACATCGACCGGGAGAAGTACTCGATCGTGCCCTTGAGGTCCGAGAGGCGCACGTCCTCCTCGACCAGCAGCCCCTCCACCTGGTGGAATTGGGATTCATGGCCGGCGTCCGTGGCTTCGTGCCGGTAGACCGGGCCCGGGGCGATGATCCGGATCGGCGGTGGATGCGCCTGCATGTAGCGGACCTGGACCGGCGACGTGTGGGCCCGCAGCAGGAGTGGAGTGCCCTGCAGGTAGAAGGTGTCCCACTCGTCGCGCGCAGGGTGCCCTTCGGGAATGTTGAGCGCCTGGAAGTTGAAGAAATCGTCCTCGACCTCCGGGCCGAGCGCCACCTGGTATCCGATCCGCGCGAAAATCGCCTTGATCTCACGCAGGACGAGCGTGATCGGATGCAGGTGGCCGCGCTGGACGGCGCCCTCGGGGATGAAGGTGACGTCGAGCCACTCCGTGTCGGCCAGCGACTCGAGCCGCGCCGCATCGAGCGCGCGCGAGCGAGCACGGAGCGCGTCTTCGAGCTCGGTTTTCAGGGCGTTGGCCCGAGCCCCGACCGCCGCCCGGCGATCCGGGGGCAGGCTGCCGAGACGGCGCAGGACGCCGGTCAGCTGTCCGCTCTTGCCAAGCAGCTCGACCCGAACCTGTTCCAGCCGGGACGGGTCGCCCGCGGCCGCGATGGCGGCGCGCGCCTGTGCGGCCAGCCGGTCGAGATCGGCGTCGACGTCGCTCATCGTTGGGTCAGGTCGAGCCGCGCCAGCCCCAGCCGTGCGCGGCGCGGCAACCGATCAGCCTCGCTCGGGCGAGCCCTTGGCGATCGCCACGAGCTGCTTGAAGGAGTCGGCGTCCCGCACGGCCAGCTCCGCCAGCATCTTGCGGTTGATGGTGACACCCGCGGCCTTGAGCCCGTGCATGAACTGGTTGTAGGGGAGGCCCTGGGTCCGGGTCGCCGCATTGATCCGCGCAATCCACAACTTCCGCATGTCCCGTTTCCGCGCCCGCCGGTCGCGGAAAGCGTACTGCAATGAGTGGAGGACTGCCTCGTTGGCCGGCCGGAACAGGGTCCGGTGGGTCATCCGGAATCCCTTGGCCATCTTGAGCAGCTTCTTGTGGCGGCGTCGCGCGGTGACGCCGCGCTTGACTCGGGGCATGTCTGTCTCCTTTAGCGGTAGGGCAACGCCCGGCGGACCTGCCGGGCCGCTCCCTTCGTGATCACGACGAGCTTGCTGTATTGCCGCTTGCGTCGCTGCGACTTGTGACTCAGCAGGTGACTCTTCTGGGCGTGTGGCCGCACCACCTTGCCCGTCTTGGTCACGCGGAATCGCTTGGCCGTCGCGCGATGGGTGCGTAGCTTGGGCATCGAAGACTCCTTACTGCGGCTTGACCGCCGGGGTTCCGACGGGAGCCAGGATCATGATCATGTTTCGTCCTTCGAGCAGCGGAGTCCGCTCGACGGTGCTGATGCTCTTGAGTTCGCGGGCCATGCGATCGAGCAGGTTCTTGCCGATGTCCTGGTGCACCATCTCGCGGCCGCGGAACATGATGGTGAGCTTGACCTTGTCCCCCTCCTCGAGGAACGACTTGACGCTGTGGAACTTCGTCTGGAAGTCGTGCTCACCGATCTTGGGGCGCAATTTCATTTCTTTGACCTTGATGACGTTGTGCTTGCGTCGCGCGTCTTTGTCTTTCTTGAGGCTCTCGAACTTGAACTTGCCATAGTCCATGACCCGGCAGACGGGCGGCTGGGCCTGGGGAGCCACTTCGACCAGGTCCATCTCGCGTTCGACCGCGAGCGCCTTGGCGCGGTCGATCGGCATGACCCCCAGCTGCTGGTTACGATCGTCGATGACGCGGACTTCAGAGGCGCGGATCTGGTCGTTGATGCGAAGCTCCCGAAATGCCGTGGATCAGACCTCCTTTACTGCACAAAAAAAGATAGCCTCGGCTATCTTGCGTCCTCGAACCTCTTCGGCCCGGCCTGGAGGTGAGAGTGGGACAGCCTCTGCTTCAGGAACGGCAGTATAGCAGGGTGGCGAAGCCCGCCGGGCGCAGCGCGCCTGCCCGTCAGTCCGGCGCCCGGGACTCGGCCTGCAGCCGGTCGAGGAACGCCTCGACGCTCAGGGCCACCTGCTGGCCGTCGCGCTGCCGGAGGTTGACGGTCCCGCTCTCGAGCTCCCGGTCCCCCAGCACGGCCATGTAGGGCACCTTCTGCAGCTGGGCATGTCGGATCTTGGCCTGCATGCGCTCGTTCCGTCCGTCCACCTCGACCCGGAGATCGAGCGCGCGGAATCGCGCGGCCAGCGCTTCCACCGCCGGAAGATGCCGGTCGGCAATCGGAATGAAGACGACCTGGACCGGCGCCAGCCAGACGGGAAACGCGCCGGCATAGAGCTCGATCATGTAGGCCATGAACCGCTCGAAGGAGCCGATCGGCGCCCGATGGATCATGACCGGGCGCTCCATCTTCTGGTCGGCGGTGACGTACTCGAGGCCGAAAGCCTCGGGCATCAGGAAATCGATCTGATTGGTCGACAGGCTGAACTCGCGCCCGATGGCGTCCTTGATCTGGACGTCCAGCTTCGGACCATAGAAGGCGGCTTCCCCCTTGGCCTCGACGAAGGGATGCCCACCCGCCTCCAGCGCGGCCCGCGCCGCATCCTGCGCCCGCTCCCAGACGGCCGGATCTCCCATCCACTTGTCCGAGGTGTCATCGCGCAGCGAGAGGCGGAAGTAGAAGTCCGTGACGCCGAGCGCCTCGTAGACGTCGAGGATGAGACGCACCACGCCGTCGAACTCCTGGGTCAGCTGATCGGGGCGGCAGAAGATGTGGGCGTCGTTGATCGTGAAGGCGCGGACCCGGATCAGCCCGGACACCTCGCCCGATTTCTCGTAACGATAGACCGTGCCGAGCTCGGCCAGCCGCACGGGCAGGTCGCGGTAGCTGTAGGGCTGGCGCTGGAAGACGCGAATGTGGTGCGGGCAGTTCATCGGGCGGAGCTGCCATTCCTCATCCTCCATCTTCGAGGGGGCGTACATCGCATCGCGATAACGCGCCCAGTGGCCGCTTTGCTTGTACAACTCCAGCCGCGCGATATCCGGTGTGCGCACGTGCTGGTATCCCGCAAGCCGCTCTCGCCGCAAGATGTACTGCTCCAGCAAGCGCCGCACGGTCGCGCCCTTGGGGAGCCAGAGCGGAAGGCCGCGCCCGGCCATGTCGTCGATCATGAAGAGGTCGAGCTCCTTGCCCAGTTTGCGGTGATCGCGCAGGGCCGCCTCCTCGAGCCGCTTCAGGTGCTCCTCGAGCTCGACCTCGGTCGGGAAAGCGGTGCCGTAGATGCGGGTGAGCATCGCGTTCTTCTCGCTGCCCTTCCAGTACGCGCCCGCGATGGACAGCAGGCGAAAGGCGCCCAGCTTGCCGGCATCGGGCACGTGCGGACCCAGGCACAGATCGACGAAATCCCCGGTTCGATAGAGGCGGGCCGTATCGTCCGTGACCTTGTCCTGGATCACCTCGATCTTGAACGGCTGATGCAGCCGCTCGAAGAGGGCGATCGCTTCAGCCCGCGGGATCTCCTCCTTCTCGAAGGGCGGGGCGGCCTTGACGATCTCGCGCATGCGAGCTTCGATTCGCGGCAGGTCTTCTGGTTTGAGCGCGTCCTTGAAGCGGAAGTCGTAGTAGAAGCCCTCGTCCGTGGCCGGCCCGATGCCGATCTCGGCATCCGGGAACAGGTCCAGCACCGCGGCCGCCATCACATGGGCGGTTGAGTGTCGAAGGGTCTCGAGGTCGACGGCCATGGGAGAGCAAGATTACCAGCCCTCCTCAGCGGGGCATCGACGCGCCGGTGCCCGCGCGCGATCGCGGCGGAGGGATCGCGGCCGGCCCGCCTGCGGGCTCGCTACACCGCCCGGAGGCGCTGGAGGCCGCCGGGAACGTCTTCCCGGAGTGTGCGGTTCTCGAGCGAGGACTCGATGTCGGGATGGACCTGGAAGATGATCGAGAGCTGGTGCGCGAGGGGAACGATGGGCGCCCGCCGCGCCTGGCGTCGCAGGCGCTCCTGCCGGACGGGATCCTGGGCGCAGCAGCGAATGCTGCAGTAGCGTGCGGTCGCCTTCTTGACCGGGTTTTCGCATCCGGGGCAGGCGCAACGCTTGACGACCGATGTGGATTTCAAAAAAGGAGCGACCTCCTCGTTCCCGCTGCTTGCTCTCCACGGTCTCATCGAAAACCGTTCCCCTGAAGCGCGTCTCTGATTATGGTCGTCGCGGCTGCGCTGTCAAGCATTGATCATGCTTATCCACATCGACCGTGGCGATGGAGGATTCTCTGGGGAAAACGAAGGCCGCGCGGCAGTTCAGAGCGGCGTCGTGGGGACCCGCGGCTTCAAGGCCCCCTCGCGGCGCCGAGCGAGGA
>DASQGL010000145.1:0-2952 GCA_035632635.1 Candidatus Limnocylindrales bacterium | reverse complement strand
GCCAGGATCAGGTACAGGGGAAAGGCGAGCTGGAAGACGGTCTTCGACGCCGCGCTCATGGGGAACCAGTCGACCGGGGCGACCTGGTGGTCGAGGCGGTACTGCCGGAGCGCGATGCTCTGCCGGATCGAGGCGTTCAGGTCGAAGAGCAGGGGCGGCTTGCCTGCCGCGGACCCGGTCGTCGCCTGGGCCTGCGCCAGCACCTGCTGCATGTGGGCGATCTCGGCGCGCTCGGACGCCTGCCACCCGCCGCTCACGGCCGGACGGCTCAAGGCCGTGAGCGACGCCACCGCCAGGACCAGCCCGGTGATCACCCCGAGCAGGACCCGGCGGTGCCGCCAGAGCTTTTCCAGCTCGTTGCGCCAGGCCGCGAGCAGCGTGGTCATGAGGCGGTCAGCTCGAGGAAGACGTCCTCGAGGCGGCGGCGCCGGCGCCGGACCTCGTTGACGGCGATCCCGGCGACCATCAGCCGCCGGATGACGTCCTGGGACAGGTCGCGCGCCGACTCGATCCGCACCCTCGACGAGGGCGCCCCGATTTCGTGCACGCTCGCCAGCGGCGCCAGCAGGATGGCCGCCCGCCCCGGGTCGGAGACGGACACCTCGAGCTCGTGGCGATCGCGCCGGGTCAGGTCGGCGAGCGAGCCCTCGACCATCAGCCGGCCGTGGTGAACGACGGCGACCCGGTCGCAGATCGCCTCGGCCTCGCTCAGCAGGTGGGTGGAGAAGAAGACGGCGACGCCCTCGTCCCGCGCCAGGCGGCCGATCAGCTCGCGCATGTCGTGGATGCCGGCGGGGTCGAGGCCGTTGGTCGGCTCGTCGAGCACGAGCAGCCGGGGACCGGCGAGCAGCGCCTGGGCCAGGGCCAGCCGCTGGCGCATCCCGAGCGAGTAGGCGCGCACCGGGGCGTCGGCCCGGTCAGCGAGCTCGACCAGGCGCAGCAGCCGGGCGATCCGGGTCTCCGGGACGCCGCCGCGGATGCGGGCCGCCTGGCGCAGGGTCTCCCGGCCGGTCAGGTAGGGGTAGAAGGCCGGCGTTTCCAGGACCGCGCCCATGAAGCGGGCGGCCCCGACGTGATCGCGCGTGGCGTCGACGCCGTTGACCAGCACCCCTCCGTGAGATGGACGCAGGAGTCCGAGGATGATGCGGATGGTGGTGGTCTTGCCGGCGCCGTTCGGCCCCAGGAAGCCGTAGACCTCGCCCGGCCGGACCGCGAACGTGACGTCAGAGACGGCGTCCCGCCGGCCGAACCGTCGCGTCAGGTGCAGGGCTTCGAGGACCGCCATGGCTGCCGAGGCGGAGCGTATGGGGGGCCGCGCGGGCCGTCATCACTCGCCGGAGTGAGATCTGCCGTTTCCCCCGGCGATTTCGCTCGCCGGGCTATACACTTAGGGTCGGCGGGCGGAAGCAGGCCCGTGGGTATCTCTGGGAGGGACGGGGACTCGGTCGTGCACTGGAAGGCGGGCACGTTGCTGGCCCTGACCCCACGCCTGTCATCAGTGCAGGTGCGCGCCCTGATCCGCATGGGCGTGATCCTCCGCTGGGTCGCGATCGCCTTCGCCGGGCTGGCCGGCTTGCTGGGGGGCGCCCGGACGCCGCACCTGCTGACCTACGAGATCCTGGCCGCGCTGATCTACAACGGGCTGGTCACCGGCGTCGCCGTGCGGGCGCCGGACGAGGCGCTGCCGAGCCTGGCGCTGGTCACGACCGTGATCGACCAGCTCTTCTGCTTCACCTTCATCAGCCTGTACAGCATCGTCCCGGACGGCCACCAGGTGGCGGCCTACGTGCCCGGGTTGCTGGAAGCGGTCGCCTTCTTCGGCGTCAGCGGCGGGATCCTCTCCATCGGCATCTACCTGACCGGCGTGGTCGCGGCCCAGCCGACCAACCTGGTCCTGGGGCACGGGGCCTTCGATCCCTTCAGCGTCTTCGCCTCGTCGCTGACCATCATCCTGATCGCGGTCTGCCTCACCGCCGTCCTGGAGGTCCTGGTGCACCCGGCGGGCGCCGTGGCGCGGAGCGCGGGTGAGGCGGCGCGCGGCGCCGGGGCGGCGCTGGAGCGGCCCGCCCTCTCCGCACGGGAGCAGGCGGTGCTGCGGCTGGTCGCCGAGGGATGCTCGACGGCCACCATCGCCAGCCGGCTGCAGGTGAGCGAGCGGCTGGTCAAGGCCAGCATCGAGCGCCTGCTGACCCAGCTCAAGGCGCGCAACCGGGCCGAGGCGGTGGCCGCCGCCATCCGGAGCGGCCTGCTGTGAGCGCGATCCGCGGGGCGGCGTCGCTGGTCAACCTCGCCGACCTGCTGCCGCCGCCCACCCTGGACCAGGTGCGGCGCAAGCTGCACTTGGGGATCTGGCTCCGCTGGATCCTGATCGGGGTGATCGCGGCCGGGTCGATGCTGACCCCGCAGGTCGCCACCCTCCTCCTCTACCTGCTGGCCGTGGCCGCCGCCTACAACGCCGCGGTCATGGTCGCCGTCGCGCGCGGGCTCGAGCGGTGGCCCTGGCGGATCGCGCTGGCGGTGACGATCGTCGACCACCTGTTCTGCTTCATGTTCCTCGGCATCTACGCGTCGCACGTCGCGGGCAGCCAGCCGCTGGGCGGCTATGCGATGGGCACGATCGAGGGCGTCTTCTACTTCGGGGTGCCGGGCGCCGCGCTGTCGATCGCGATCTTCGCGGTCTGCGCGGTCGCGTCGCACCTGCTGGCCCTCCCGCTCTTCGGGCACCTGTTCGACGGCCCCGGCATCTTCAACTCGCTCCTCATGCTGAGCATGATCGCCGTCGTCCTGGTGGCGGCGCTGCGGATCCGGCTGGCGCCGGCCGAGGCCAGGTCGGGCGCCGGGAAGGTGGTCGCGCTGGTGCCGGACGAGGAGCCCGTGATCCGCCTCTCGCGCCGCGAGCGCGAGGTGCTCAGCCTGGTGGCGGAGGGGTACTCGAACGCGATGATCGCCAAC
>DASQGL010000144.1:0-25185 GCA_035632635.1 Candidatus Limnocylindrales bacterium | reverse complement strand
AGGATTCCGGCGCGCGTGGCGGCCTGGACGTCGATGTTGTCGACGCCCGCCCCGGCCCGGCCGATCACCTTGAGCGCCTTGCCCGCGGCGATGGTCGCCTCGTCGACACGGGTCTCGCTGCGCACGATCAGCGCGTCGTAGTCCGGGATCCGCGCGCGCAGGTCCGCGGCGGACTGGTTGAGGTGCACGTCCACCTCAGCGCGCCTTCGCAATTGCGCGATCCCCGCTTCCGCGATCGGATCCGCGATCAGGACGCGCGGCACCTGGTCAGGCGCTGAGGGCGGCTTCCGGCGCCTCGAGGACCCGACGCGCGGCCGCCAGCGCAGCGCCCGGCTCGACCACGTAGCCGTGATCGTGCAGGCCGTGTTCGAGCGCTGTGACCGTTGCGGCGACATCCTCCTCGTAGACGGCCCCGAGGTGACCGATCCGGAAGATCTGCCCGCTGAGCGCGCCCTGGCCTGTCCCGAGCACCAGGCGGTAGCGCTCGCGCCAGGTGCGAAAGACCTCCTTGGAGAGGGCGCCCTGGAGGGCGGGCGGCAGGAAGGCCGCGGTCACGGTCGGCGAGGCCGCTTCCGGATCCGCGAGGAGTGCGAGGTTCATGGCGCTGACCGCGGCCCGGAACGCAGCCCCGATGCGCAGGTGCCGCTGGAAGATCGCGGGCAGGCCTTCCTGGCGCATCATTCCCAGCGCCTCACACAGGCCGAACATGATGCTGACCGCCGGAGTCGTGAAGGTCGCACCCTCGGCCTGCATCTTGCGCGCCCTCGTCCAGTCGAAGTAGAAGCGGGGGCCGCGGGAGGTGGCCTGACGCTCCCACGCCGCGGCGGACACGCTCAGCATGGTCAGGCCGGGCGGCACCATCCAGCCTTTCTGGGAGGCCGTGATGGCCACATCGACGCCCCAGTCATCAACCGGAAGATCGATCGACCCGATCGAGCTGACGCCGTCGACGACGAGCAGGCGACCACGCTGTTTGACCACCGAAGCCAGCGGCTCGAGCGGATTGGTCACGCCGGTCGAGGTCTCGTTGTGGGTCAGCAACACCGTGCGAATCTCGTCCTCGCGACCGAGCATCGCATCGAGGTCTTCGGGGTCGGCCGCCTCTCCCCAGGGGAGGGCATAGCGAACCACATCCGCGCCGAACGCCGCCGCCAGGTCCGCGAAGCGATCCCCGAACGCGCCGATCGACACGGCCAGCACGCGCTCGCCCGGGGAGACCAGGTTGGCGACCGCGCTCTCCAGGCCGCCGGTCCCCGAGGCGGGGAAGAGCAGCAGGTCATTGCGGGTCTGGAACGCCCACTTGAGGCCTTCCTCGAGCTCATGCAGAAGCGCTTTGAACTCGGGGCCGCGGTGATTGATCATGGGCGCGGCCATCGCCTGTTGGACGCGGTCGGGAACGGGAGTCGGGCCGGGAATGCGCAGCTGGGGCGGAAATTCCATGCGCCCTAGCTTAGCGGCCGCAGGTCAGGCGCGGCGATGCAGGGTTCGCCGCCGCCGCAGGGGGCGCCGGTACGGGCGGCTGCGCACCGCGGAGGCCGGACGTGGCTTCGGAGTGTGACCGCGCAGGAGCAGCAGGAGCACGCCGCCCGCGCCGAGCAACAGCCACCAGTTGGTGAAGCCCACCACGCCCGGTGACGGTGCCTGGGTGGTGACGGTCTTCCGCGCGGTCAGCGCCTGGTACTGGTCGATCGCCTTGCGGACGGTTTCGATGCGCGGATCCGCGGCCAGGATACCGTCGTAGATGCCCTGCACGATCGCCTGACGAAAGTCGTCGCGTTGCAGGAGCGCGGCCTCCCGGGGATTGGTCAGATAGGCGGGCTCCACGGTCACGGTCGGGATGGTGGTGTGCACCCACAGCTCCGGTTTCGAGGCCACCCCGTCGTCCTGTATCTGAAATGTCGCCAGCGACTGCGCGAGGCCCGCTTCAACGGCCCGTGCCAGCGGACGACTCTCGTCTTTCGGATAGAAGACGGTGAGACCGTTGATGCTGGCGTCGCCATCGAAGGCATTGACGTGAAGGCTCAGGAACATCTGGGCGCCGGAGCCGGCGACCACCGCCCACCGATCGGCGATCGTCATGAACCGATCCGTGGTCCGGGTCATGACGACCTGGACGTGCTCGGCCGTCAGCAGGCGACGCAGCCGCAACCCCAGGTCGAGCGTGATGTCCTTCTCCATGACCGGGCCGGCGACCACGCCAGGATCCCACTGGACGTTCGGATCGCTGGGGTTGGTCAGGCTGCCGCCGTGCCCGGGGTCGAGTGCGATCACGTAGGGCGTGGGCGCAACGGGTTGCGGCTTCGCGGCGAGGGCCCGAGCCGGTTGCAGGGACGTGAGCAAGACGATCCCGGTCGCACAGAGCGCCGGGAGGCGCGGGAAGCGCAAGCAAGCTCGAGTATAGCGAGTGCGCCGATGGCGCCGATGGCGCCGCGCCTGACCGCGCCGACGCTATCGCTGGTCGGCGGTGTAGGGCAGGAGGGCGATGTGCCGAGCCCGCTTGAGCGCGACCGCGAGCCGGCGCTGATGCCGGGCGCAGGTGCCGGTCACACGACGGGGCAGGATCTTACCTCGCTCGCTGACGAAGCGCCGCAGCCGCGAGACCTCCTTGTAGTCGATCAGGTGGATCTTCTCGGCGCAGAAGTTGCATACCTTCTTGTGCGGTTTACGATCGCGCTTCTCAGTGGCTGGGGGCATTCGCGCTCCTAGAACGGAATGTCATCCGGATCCACGTCCCGCGAGGCGTCTTCCGCAACCGCGGGCGCCGCGACCGCGGCTTCCGCCGGCGCGTGGGCGCTGCTCGGCGCCCCGGCGCCGCGCGGCTCGAGGAACTGCACCTCGGTCGCCACCACCTCGGTCGTCTTCCGCTTCTGGCCGTCCTGCCCTTCCCAGGACCGCGTCTGCATGCGACCCTCGACGTAAACGAGGCTGCCCTTGTGCAGATACTGCCCGGTGAGCTCGGCGAGATTCCGGCGGCCGACGTTCCAGGCCACGATGTTGTGGTAGTCCGTGTACTCCTTCTTCTCGCCATCCGGACCCTGGCCGTAGCGATTGGTCGCCAGCGAGAAGCTGGTCACCGGGTCGCCCTTGGGCGTGTACCGCATCTCGGGGTCCCGCGTCAGCCGGCCGATCAACATGACTTTGTTCAGGTTCATTTCTTCCCCTCATCCTGGCGAACCAACAGGTGTCGAACGACGCTGTCCGAGATCTTCAACACCCGCTCCACCTCGACGACCCGAGTGGATTCGAGGTCGAACTCGGCGACGACGTAATGGCCTTCATGCAGGTCCTTGACGGTGTAGGCGAGGCGGCGCTTGCCCCAGGGGGTGACTTTCTTGACCCGGCCGCCATTGGATTCGATCAGCTGATTGACCCGGTCGATCTCGTGCTGGACGCCGTCGTCGTCGAGCTCCGGCCGGACGACGTACATCAGCTCATAGGGAGCCACGACAACCTCCTTTCCTTGGATTTGCTCCGTCTATAGCCGGACACGCGGCGGCACCCGGAGCGGAAAGCGGAGGTAAGTGTAGCAGAGCACCAGCCCTGCGCCGCGATGAAAAGAAGGGCGGCCGCCAAGCCGGCGACCGCCTTCACGGAGGGAAGCCCCGTTTCCCCTTTTGGGGACGTCGTACCCCTACTTCCGGACTTCGCCCGAGCGAATCTCGCCCTCCCACTTCCCGGTGGGCTGCGGACGCTCTTCGATCATCTTCTTGAACCGCTTGAGGTCGTTCTCGACGCGTCCGGGCGTCATCTGGGTGAGCTTGTCCCCGATTTCGCCCGCCGCGCCGCCCGGCGGATCGTACTCGAGCATCAGCTTGACCCGCGTCTTGCCGTCGACCGGCTGGAACTCGACCTTGCCGTCGTTGCGGTCGCCTTCGATCGCCCGCCAGGCGATCACCTGGTTGGGACGCTGCTCGACGATCTCCGCTTTCCAGCGGCGCTCCGTCCCGCCGATCTTCGCCTTCCACTCGAGGTGCTTGTCATCGAGTTGGCGCACCTCCTCGACGTTCTCCATGAACTCGGGGAAGTCTTCAAACTGGGTCCACTGCGCGTAGACCTGGTCGACCGGCTTCTGGATCTCGATCGTCTTCTCAACGTGAGCCATACTGCGTACCCTCCTGAATATGAGCGGGATACCGTATGACTAGCTTATACCCAGGCTATCATCTCGTCAACCCGGGGACGGCCCTGTCGAACGGTTGTGTGAAGTGGTCGGCGGGGGACTCGAACCCTCGACCTCTTGCATGTGAAGCAAGCGCTCTAACCAGCTGAGCTAGCCGACCTCCGTCGCATTGTAGCCCGCGGCGGGGACAGATTCCGGCGGTCGCCGGCGGCGCGGACCACGGCGCGGGTGACGGCCTCGGCGGCCTCGAGCGGCAGGTACCGGGTCGCCTCGTCGAGCAGGTTCGCGGCGTCCGCCGGCAGCTCGCGGCGAACCACGTCGAGCTGCTGATCGACCAGGTCCGCGATCACCTGGGACAGCTCCTGCCGCTTGCGCCGCCGGAAGAGATCCTGCTGCGCCGGGTAGCCGTTGCCGAAGCTCACCGGGAAGCCCAACCGCTGCAGCCGGGCAAGGTCGCGGAAGACCGTGCGGGCGCTCACCCCGAGGCTGTGCGCCAGGTCATCGGCGCGCACTCCGGGCCTGGCCGTGGTTTCGGACAGGATCACGAGAAGCCGCCGCAAGCGCGCCGCCCGATCCACGTTGTCACCGTAGCATCGCCTCCCATTCGCTGCAATCAGCCCGCGCCCCCAGGCTTCGAACCCAATGAGCACACCGGCTGGCGACCCACGGAGGCAGCGCGCCCGGATCCCGACGGCGATCTGGATCGGCGCCGGGGTGCTCTTGGTGGGGCTCGTCCTCTACTGGGCCCGCGACGTCCTCCTGCCGTTCGTGCTCGCCCTCTTCCTCGGCTACCTCCTGATGCCGCTGGTCGAGGTCATGAGCCGGCCGCGGCGGGCCGGCCGCTCGACCCCACGCCCGCTCGCCGCGTTCCTGGCGCTGGCGGCGTTCCTGGGCGTCCTCACGGTCGGCCTCCTGGCGCTGGGCCCGGTGCTCGCCGCCGAGGTCAACCGCCTGGTCCAGGCCGCGGTCGGGAGCGGCGGGCACGAGCCGGTCCTGACCCAGCGAGTGGTCGGCACCCTCGCGTCCTGGCGCGACAAGCTTTACGGCACCGGCGTCTTCCCCCCGGACGTCCAGCGAGAGTTGAACCAGGACGCCCGCGACTTCGTCAACGGTCTCGGCGATGCCACGGTCCAGGGGCTGACCCGCTCGATCCTCTATTTCCCGCGCCTGCTCGAGCTGGTCGTGGTGCCGCTGCTCGCCTTCTACATGCTGGCGGACGGCCCACGACTGGCCGGGAGCGTGCGCGCCCTGCTGCCCCGCGCGCATCGCCCGGCGGCATCGCAGCTGATGGCCCGCATTCACCGCGTCCTGCTCGAGTACGTCCGTGGCCAGCTGATGACGAGCCTCTTCATCGGCGTGGTCACGGCGGTCGGCCTCCGCCTGCTCGGGCTTCGGATGGCCCTGCTGGTGGCGGCCGTGGCGCTCGTGGTCGAGATCATCCCGTTCTTCGGGCCGCTGTTCTGGGGCACCCTGGGGGTCATCCTCGCCCTCGCCCAGGCTCCCGCCGGCAGCCCGCTGCCCGTCCTGGTCGCCATCTTCGCGCTGGTGGCGCAGCAGGTCGACAGTCACGTGATCGCGCCCATGATCCTGGGCCGCTTCTGCCGGGTCCATCCGCTGCTGCTGATCTTCAGCACGCTGCTGGGCGCCTCCGCCTTCGGGTTCGTCGGCATGTTCCTGGCCGCCCCGGTCACCGCCGTCTCCAAGGAGACGTTTCTCTTCTTCAACGAGCGGGTACATCAGCAGGATGAGCCGGCCGCGCTGCGGCTCAGCGCCTGAATTCCCGTGGTAAGGTGAAGCACTCCATGCCGAAAGAATCCAAGAACGGAAAGGCGCCTCGGGCAAAGGAGCCCCGCTCTGAGCCGCCGGTCGAGGGATCGACCGACGCCGCGACCACAGCGGCCAAGGGCAAGAACGCCATCGACGAAGTGATCACCGCGATCGAAGCGGCCCGCGACAAGGTCATGGCCGACGAGGTCAAGGGTCTCACCAAGCTCGGGATCCCGCGGGCGATGGCCTACCAGATGGTGGCCGCCCGTTTTCACCAGACCGTCGTCACCGACGGCGAGGGTGGCGGACCCGAGTTCGAGAACAGCCACTGGACGGATCGCTAGCCTAAACGTCGCCCTGGCGCTGGGCTAGGCTAGCCTCGTGCTCACCGTCGCGGAAGCCCGTCAGCGCATCCTGGCGCCGCTCACCCGGTTGCCCGGGGAGGAGGTCGCGGTTCGGGAGGCGCACGATCGGGTCCTGGCGGAAAGCGTGACCGCGACCACCGACGTCCCCCCCTTCGCCAACTCCGCCATGGACGGGTACGCCGTGATCGCGGGCGACGTCGCCCAGGCCCGACCCGATCGCCCGGTCCGGCTGGCCGTCGCCGGCGAGGTGCGGGCCGGCTTCGCCCCGGCGCACCCGGTGCGCCCCGGGACCGCGGTCCGGATCATGACCGGCGCCGCCATCCCGGACGGGGCCGACGCCGTGGTCCGAGTCGAAGACACCGCCGAAGGGGACCACGAGGTCCTGGTGCAGGTGCCGGTCGAGGCCGGCACGAGCCTCCGTGCGGCCGGCAGCGATCTGCGGGCCGGGGAGGTGGTCGCCAGGGAGGGCCAGGTCCTGACCCCGGGGGTGATCGGCGTCTGCGCCGCCGCGGGCCGGCGCCGGCTGCGCTGCGTGCGACGGCCCCGGGTGCTCGTCCTCACGACCGGCGACGAGCTGCGCGAGCCCGGTGAGCCGCTGCAGCCCGGGCAGATCGTGAACACGAACCGCTACGCGCTGGCCGCCGCGGTGGCCGAGGCCGGCGGCGTCGTCGTGGACGCCGGCGTGGCTCGCGACGAGCGCGCCCAGCTGGCCGCCGCGTTGCAGCGCGCGTCAGAGGCAGACCTCGTCGTCACCAGCGGCGGGGTCTCGATGGGCAGCTATGACCTGGTCCGCGACCTGCTCGCGCAGGAGGGGGCGATCGATTTCTGGCAGGTCGCGCTGCGACCGGGCAAGCCGCTGGCCTTCGGCCGGATCCACGACGTCCCGATGATCGGCCTCCCCGGAAACCCCGTCTCCAGCCTGGTCACCTTCGAGCTCTTCGCCCGGCCCGCCCTGCTGCGGATGCAGGGTCGGGAGGATCGGGAGCGCCCCCGGCTCACAGCCCGCACCGACAGCGCGCTCGTAAATCCGCCCCACCTCGAGCAGTACTTCCGTGGGATCGCCCGCCACGGTCCGGATGGCCTGCGCGTGGCCCTCACCGGGGACCAGGGCTCCCACGTCCTGCGATCCATGGCCGACGCGAACTGCCTGGTGGTCGTCCCGCAGGGCACGTCGCGGGTTCCGGCCGGTGCCGAGGTCGAGATCATGCCGCTGGCGCCGATCGACTGAATCGCCGCCCGCGATCGGGTATCGTATCCGATGGCAGGGTGGTCTGACGCTCCTGCCTGGAAGGGAGTAGCGATGGCAAAGCTCGAGCCTTCACGGATTCGCAACGTCGCCTTGCTCGGTCACAGCCACGACGGCAAGACGATGCTCGCCGAGGCCATGCTCTATGCCGCGTCGGCGGTGGACCGGCTCGGCAAGCCCGAGGCCGGCACGACGGTTTTCGATTTCGACCCCGAGGAGATCAAGAGGAAGATGACGATCTCCACCGGCGTCGCCCACCTGACCTGGGGCGACACCAAGGTGAACCTCCTGGACACCCCCGGCTTTCAGGACTTCGTCGGTGAGGTCTGCGGGGCGCTCTCCGCCGCGGAGGGCGCGCTGCTGGTGGTGAGCGCGTTAACCGGCTCCGTGGTGGGCACCGAGCTGGCCTGGCACCAGCTCCGTCAGCGTGCGCTTCCGACGCTGGTCGTGGTCAACAAGATGGACAAGGAGAACGCGGATTTCTGGAAGGCGGTCGACAGCCTGCGCGACTTCACCCCGCGCCCGGTGGCCATCGAAGCCCCGATCGGCGCCGAGAGCGGCTTTCACGGGGTGGTCGACCTGCTGGCCCGCAAGGCCTTCGAGTTCGACGCGCAGGGGCGTGCCCGCGAGGTCCCGGTCGCGCCCGAGCTCAAGACGCAGATCGACGAGCGCCGGTCGCCGCTGGTCGAGGCCGCAGCGGAAACTGATGATGCGCTGCTCGAGAAGTACCTGGAATCGGGTGAGCTCACGGACGCCGAGGTCACCGCCGCGTTCGCCAAGGGCGTGGCCCAGGGGACGATCGTCCCCGTCCTCTGCGCGGCGGCGGCGAAATCGATCGGGATCGGCACCCTCCTCGACCGCATCGTGAGCCTGCTGCCCTCGCCGGTCCAGGCGAAGCCGGTCATGGCCGTCAACGGCCGCAACAACGGCGCGGAGCCCCTCAAGGTCGATAGCAGCGCCCCGCTCGCCGCGCTCGTCTTCAAGACGACCGCCGACCCGTTCGTGGGGCGGATCAGCTACGTCAAGGTCCTCAGCGGGACGTTGAGCCCGAGCGCCCCGGTGATCAACGCGTCGCGCGATCAGGCGGAACGGTTGGGCACGCTCGGCTACCCGCGCGGCAAGGCGCTCGACCAGACGGTCGAGGTGGTGGCCGGCGACATCGCCGGCATCAGCAAGCTCCAGAACACGAACACGGGCGACACCCTCGCCCTACGAGACCATCCCCTGAAGGTCACGCCGCCGTCGTTCCCAGAGCACACGTACAGCGCGGCGGTCACCGCGAAGAACAAGGCGGACGAGGAGAAGGTCAACGCCGCACTGATCAAGCTGGTGGACGAGGATCCGACGCTGACCCTCCACCGCGAGCCGATCACCAAGGAGACGATCGTGCAGGGGATGGGCGACGTCCACCTCGACGTCGTGCTCGAGAAGCTCAAGCGCAAGTACGGTGTCGAAGCGGTGCTCTCGGTCCCGCGCGTTCCGTACCAGGAGACGATCACCGCCACGGCCCGTGCCGAGAAGAAGTACAAGAAGCAGTCCGGCGGTGCCGGGTTGTACGGCCACTGCGTCATCGAGGTCGCCCCGGTCCCCCGCGGCACGGGCTTCGTCTGGGAAGATCGCATCTTCGGGGGCGCCATCCCGCAGAACTTCCGGCCCTCGGTCGAGAAGGGCGTCAAGGAGACGATGGAGCAGGGCGTGCTGTCGGGCAACCCGGTCGTCGACGTCAAGGTCGGCCTGCTCGACGGCTCGACCCACCCGGTGGATGGCAAGGACATCGCGTTCAAGCTGGCCGGCGCGATGGCGATGCGGCAGGCCATCCTCGACGCCCACCCGGTGCTGCTGGAGCCGATCATGGACGTCGAGGTCGTGGTCCCCGAGCGCAACATGGGGGACGTGATCAGCGATCTCAACGGCAAGCGCGGCAAGATCGCCGGGATGGAGCCGGCCGAGGACCACATGGAGCGCGTCAAAGCCCAGGTGCCGCTGTCGTCGATGTACCGGTTTCCGATCGACCTGCGCTCGATCACCCAGGGACGGGGCAGCTACCACATGGCGTTCTCGCATTACGAAGAGGTCCCCGCGCACGTGGCGCAGCCCGTGATCCAGGCGTACCAGAAGGCGAAGTCGGGCGAAGAGGAAGCGTAGCCGTTTACCGGTCCGCGAAGACATCGACCCCAGCCCAGGCCAGCCCCAGGAGCGTCTTGGCGTCCTCGAGCTCCCCGGTGACACGAAGCACGCGCAGGTCGTGCAGGCTGAATGGGTTGATGGTGAACGATTCGTCGAGCTCGGCATGGGCCTCGGTCGGGGTCAGGCCCTCGGCGAGGAAGAAGGTCATGGCCTCATCGCCATAGCCGGGAACGAGAAAGGCCCGCCCCAGCCGCACCCAGCGGCCCGCCACGTAGCCGGCCTCCTCGGCGAGCTCGCGGCGAGCCGACGCCTCGACGTCCTCCCCCGGGTGATCGCAGGTGCCCGCGGGAATCTCCCAGAGGTCTCGACCGGTCGCATAGCGGTATTGCCGCACCAGGACGATGTTGCCGCGCGCGTCACGCGGAACGATGCCGACGGAACCGGGATGACGGACGATCTCGCGGACCGTCTCCCGTCCATTCGCCATCCGGACTCGGTCCCTGAAGACCTTGAACAGTGTTCCGCCGTACACCTGCACGCTCTCCAGGCGCTCTTCCATCTCGACCCTCCACCAATCCAGTTGATCCGTTCCTGCATCGCGACATCGTCGTCTATCATGGGGTGAATTTTCATGATCGAGCGTACGGTTCTCGAGATCGCCCGTCATCGATTCTGGGCCTGGCAGCGCCGCAACGCCGCCACCCCGCGCAGCCGGCTGCGCGAAACCGACCAGCTGCTCGGCGCGCTCGAGGAATGCCGGATCCGGCGCATCACGCTGATCCCGACGCCGATCTGGCGCCGGATCGTCCATCTGCTCGGCCAGATCGATGCCCGCTACGCGCAACGCATCGGCATCGACCGGTCCGTGGAGCTGTCCTCCGAGGTGCTCTTCGAAGCTCAGGAAGCGCTCATGGTCGAGGAGCAGCAATGGCGGCGACCCCAGCCCAACAAGGTCATCCCGCTCTTCCGCCGCTGACGCCCGGCCCCCCGCCCCCAGCGCCACCGAACATTTGTTTGCATCCGGGGGCCTTTTCTGCTAGGCTGATCTCATGACCGAGATCCGGAGGCTGGTCGCCGGCGACGGCACCCGCCTGATCATGGGCGACCAAGCGGTCGCCCTGATGCGACGGATCGTGGAAAGCCAGCCGGTCATGCGGCCGGGCCGCTTCACGATCTACCTGGGCCGGCCCGACCCCGCGGAGGTCCGGTCCTCCCTCGAGGAGGTCACACGCCTGGTCGCAAGCGCTCGCCGGGCGGTGGTCGTGACCCCCCCCACCACCCCGCTGCCCAGCACCGCGGAACGGCGGGATCCCGGCTTCGGCTGGCTGGCGCCACTGTGGTTTTCGGCGGTGCTCGGTCCGGAGTCTGCCATGGCCGTGGTGGCGGACACCGACGCCACGGCGCCGGATCGCGCCTGGCTTCTCACCGACCCGACCGCCGTCCGGCGGTTCGTTGCCGCCGTGGAGGGCGAACTGGCGCGCCCCGATCCGCAGCTGCTGGCCGTCTAGAGCCGGCCGTCGCGGTCATCCCGCACTAGACTGGCGGGATGCCTGAGCGCCCCTGGCCGATCCTGGTCGCCGGCACCATCACGCGCGACACCGTCCGCACGCCGATGGGCTTCAATGCCGACGGGCTGGGTGGATCGGCCACCTACTTCACGCTCGCCGCGCGGCTGTTCGCGCCGGTCCACGTGGTGGCGACGGTCGGACCGGACTTTCGCGAGAAGTTCGAGACGGCGGTCCGCCACGAGGGAGTGGACCTGCGCGCCGTCATCCCCTCGGATAAGCCGACCTATCGATGGATCGCCACCCACGACTACCGCACTGGAACCACGTCCTCGGAACGGTCGGAGCAGGGCGCCTATGAACGGTTCGAGCCCGCCCTGCTACCGGAGCAGCGGCGGGCGCCGGTCGTCTTTTTGGGCAGCATGCAACCGCGCTACCAGACCCGGGTACTCGACCAGCTCGAGGCGCCCGCCGTGGTTGCGGGTGACACCATGCGCCTGTACATCCGCGAGCAGCGGCGGGAACTGGAGTCCGTGCTGCCCCGGCTGGACTACCTGATCCTCAACGGCATCGAAGCCATGGCGCTCGCCGAATGCGACTCGGTCCACGAGGCCGTGGCGCGGCTGCGGGACCGCTATGAATTGCGCGGGTTGCTGATCAAGGAAGGCCCACGGGGCGCGACTCTCTATACCGGGGCGTCGACCGACCATGTCCGGGCCCTGCCGGTCGACCCGCCGGTCGATCCCACCGGGGCGGGGGACGCCGTCGCCGGCGGCTTCCTCGGCTACCTGGCGGAACAACGCCGTGAAGACAGGGCGACGCTGCTGCGGGCCATGAGCTACGCGATGGTGATGGCGTCGTTTGCCATCCAGCAGTTCAGCGTCGCCGGCCTGCGTTCCCTGACCAGGGCCGACGTGGAGAGCCGGATGCGGACGCTGACGCCGGCCTGAGCGACTACCCGCCGAAGAGTCGCGGGAAGAAGATCGAGGCCAGGAACATCACCGTCACGCCGGTCAAGAACACGAACACGGCTCCCGACAGGAGGTTCGTGAACCACCCATTCGCATAGCGGCCCATGATCCGGCGGTCGTTGGCGAGCAGCAGCAGGAGCGGCAGGAGGAGCGGCAGCAGGAGCCCGTTCACGATGTTGGGCAGGTTCGTAATCAAGGCCAGCGGCGCGCCCGGGAACATGGCGATCGCCGCGCCGAGCAGGATCAGCGTCGTGTAAATCGTGAGGAACGCCGGCGCCTCTCGAAACGACTTGTCGATGCCGCGCTCGAAGCCGAAGGCCTCGGTGATGGCGTAGGTCGTGGTCAAGGGCAGGACGGACGCCGCCATGAGCGACGCATTCATCAGCCCGATCGCGAACAGCAGGGTCGCATACTGTCCGGCCAGCGGCTTGAGCGAGAGCGCGATCTTGCTGAATGCCGAGGGATCGCTCGGATCCACTGGGACATGGTGGGCGAAGATGGTGGCGGCGCAGGCGACGATGATGAAGAAGGCGATGATCTGGGTCATGAAGATCCCGATCGCCGTATCCACCCGCTCGGCATTCAGATCCTTCGCGTTCAGTCCCTTGTCGGCGACGTTCGACTGCTGGAAGAAGGACATCCAGGGCGTGATCGTGGTGCCAACCACCGAGATGAAGATCAAGATGAAGCCGGCCGACGGGCGTATCGTCGGCACGAACGTCTGGCGCACCACCTGGGCCCACGGGGGATGGGCCAGGAGGGCCGAAATGAAGTACGAGACATAGACCAGCGTCAGCACGAGCAGGACTCGCTCGACGATCCGAAAGGATCCCCGCAGGACCAGGAACCAGACCAGGAGCGCGGCGATCGGGACCGCCACGTAGCGGGCGGCATCGCCGGCGAAGGGGAAGAGCAACTGCGCGGCGGCGGCGACGCCGGTGAACTCGGCGACCGTGGTCGCGGCGTTCGCGACGAACAGCAGGGCCATGGCCCACAGCGTCGGGGTGACCCCGAACCGTTCCCGGATCAGGTCGGACAACCCCTTGCCGGTGATGACGCCCATGCGGGCGACCATCTCCATGATCGGCCACAGGCAGACGGCCGTCACGACCAGCACCCAGAGAAGGTCGTAGCCGAATTGAGCCCCGGCGAGCGCGTACCCCGTAATGCCCGTGGCATCGTCGTCGGTGACGCCCGTGATCAGGCCGGGCCCGATGACGGCCAGCAGGGTCAGGAACCGCGCCCTCCTGCTGCGCACGTAGCGCAGCGGGCCGCGGTCCATCAGGAGAAGAGCCCGCGGCGCCGCGCCCCCGACCGCGTGGGCATGACGCGTTCCATGACGTCGTCCACTGTGACGATACCGTGGATCCGGTTGTGCTGGTCGACCACCGGCACGGCCAGGAGATTGTACTTGGAGATCGCCTCGGCGACCTCGCGCGGCCCGGCGTCGAGGGACACGGACACGACCTTCGCGATCATGAAGTCACGAATCTGGGTGTCCGGCTTGGCCACGATCAGGTCGCGCAGCGACAGCACCCCGAGCAAATGCTCCTCCTCGTCGATGACGTAGACGTAGAAGATCTGCTCGGCGTCGGGCTCCAGCTCACGCAGGCGCTCGATCGCCTGCTCGGCCGTCAGCGTGTGCAGCACCGCCACGTATTGTGTCGTCATCAGGCCGCCGGCGGTGTCCTCCCGGTAGGCGAGCAGTTCCTCGACGTCCTCGGCTTCGTCTTCCTCCATCTTCTGCAGTAACTGCTGGGCGCGCTCGCGTGGCATGTCGGCCAGGAGGTCGGCCGCCTCGTCGGGTGCCATGGCTTCCAGGATGTCGGAGGCCCGGTCGACGTCCAGCCGCTCGAGGATGGAGGCCTGCATCTGCGGCTCGTCGATCTCCTCGAGGGTGTCCGCCGCCTTCTCGTCGTCGAGGGCGGCAAAAACGGCGCTCCGATCCTCGGGTCCGAGCTCGTGCACGATCTCGGCGATGTCGGCGGGGTGAAGCCGGGCCAGCTTCGTGTGCGCGATCCGGAGCTTGACCGAGCTGACGTCGCTCTTGACCGGATCGACCGCTTCCCAGGAGATCAGCTTCTGCGGCCAGTCGACGCTGAGCGCCGCGGTGATTCGCCGCCCCAGTCCCTCGAGTCCGATCCGGCGCATCAGGCCGCGGCCCCCGATGTCCACGCCCACGAGCAACATGCTGCCCTCGACCTGGGACAGCTGGAGATCGTTGACCCGCACCACCCGGCGGCCGTCCATGTCCACGATCTGCTTGTCCAGCACCTGCCGGGACAGCCACAGTTCGGTGTCGAGGCGCGTGTGCGGCTGGAGGCTCCCCGCGTCCACCTTGAGACTCAGCTCCTTGTTGTCCCAGCTGCGCACCACCGACCAGTCGATGGCCCGCAGCCGGCGGTTGCCCTTGAGGACCACCCCGGTCACCCGGGGGAAGGGGTCGCTCATGACCACGATCAGGTCCTTGACGCGGCCCACCCGATGCTGTTTCAGGTCGACGACCTCGGCGTTCAGGAAGTCACTCAGGAAGATCATGGTCCCGGGCGACTGTACTGCCCATCGGACGCCGAAGTCAAACGCCGGAGGTGTTCAGGCGAGCCGCTTGAAGAGCAGGGAGACGTTGTGGCCGCCGAAGCCGAAGGAATTGGAGAGCGCCAGCCGGACCTCGAGCTCGCGGGCGCCGTCCTTGACGTAGTCCAGGTCGCACTGGGGATCCGGGTGCTCGAGGTTGATGGTCGGCGGGGCGACACCCTCCTGGATGGCCTTGACGCAGAGGATGGCCTCGACCGACCCGGCGGCCCCGAGCAGGTGACCGAGCATCGACTTGGTCGAGCTGACCGGGATGCGGTAGGCTGCCTCGCCGAAGATCTCCTTGATGGCGAGGGTTTCCGCCACGTCCCCCAGCTGGGTCGCGGTGCCGTGGGCGTTGATGTAGCTGACCGCGTCGGGCGCGACCCGTGCCTTTTCCAGCGTCCGGCGCATGGCGAGGGCCGCTCCGGCGCCCACCGGGTCGGGCGCGGTGATGTGGCTGGCATCGGCGGTGGCCGCGTAGCCGACGATCTCCGCCAGGATGGGGGCTCCACGACGGCGCGCGTGCTCCAGCTCCTCGAGGATCAGGATGCCCGCCCCCTCCCCCATCACGAATCCATCCCGTTCCAGGTCGAACGGCCGGCTGGCCCGGGCGGGATCGCCGGGGCGGGTCGACACGGCGCGCACGGCGCAGAAAGCGGCCAGCGCGAGTGGGGTCACGGTCGACTCACTCGCGCCCGCTATCATCGCCACCGCGTCGCCGCGGCGAATCGTCTCGAACGCCTCCCCCACCGCATGCGCCCCGGACGCACAGGCGGAGGCGATGCTGTAGTTCGGTCCGCGCGCCCCCACCGCGATCGAGATCTGGCCGGCGGCCATGTCCGCGATCATCATGGGCACCGTGAACGGGCTCACCCGCGAGGGTCCGCGCTCGAGCAGCACCTGGTGAGCCTCCTCGATCTGCTGCAGGCCCCCGATGGCGCTGGCGACCAGCACCCCGACCCGGTCACGGTTCGCCTCGGTGATCTCGAGTCCGGACTCGGTGAGCGCTTCCCGCATGGCGACCATCGCAAACTGAACGAAGCGGCTCATGCGCCTCGCCTCTTTGCGATCGATGCTCGCCTCCGGATGGAAGTCGAGCACCTCGCTGGCCACCTGGCTCGGCATCGCCGAGGGGTCGAACGCCTGGATCCGGCGGGTGCCGGAGCGCCCCGCCTTGACCTGCTCCCAGGTTTCCCGGGTCGTCTGTCCGAGAGAGGTGATCGTCCCGGTACCGGTGACGACCACCCGGGTGGCATTCACCATTGCGCGATCTTGCCCTTGCCCCAGCGCAGGCAGGTCGCGGCCCAGGCGGGACCCGTGCCGCAGGACAGCAGCAAGACGATCGTTCCGGGCTGCACCCGCCCATCCGCCACCGCGTCATGGAGCGCGATCAGTGGCGCGGCCGCGAACGCGATCCGATACCGCGCCGGATCGAGCAGGAGTCGTTCCTTTTCGATCCCGGCGGCGGCGGCCCAGGCGCGCGTGACCTCAGGCGCCGTCTGCTCGCCGATCACGAGCCCGCAATCGGCCAGGCGGATCCCGGCCGCGGACAGGCAGGCATGCACGGCCGCCTCCACGTCCGCGATCGCCGAGTGGGAACTGCGATCGGGACCCGCCGCTCCGCCGGCGATCGAGGCCAGGATTCCGTCCTGGCCCTGTGTCCGAGCCAGCACCACGGCGGACGCGGCCCGGCCATGGCCCATGCCGGACTGCCTCGGAAGGTCGACCAGCTGCCGGTCGGATTCGGCCCCGATCACGAGCGCGGCCGGCGTCCCGCTCCGGACGAACCGATCGGCGACCGCCACCGCGGTCAGCAGCCCGGCCTCCGCCGCATAGAGGTCGAAGCTCGGCACCATTCCGAGCCCGAGCTCCGTCTGGACCAGGCAGGCCGTGCTCGGCCAGAGCACGTCGGGTGACGTCGTACCGACCACCACGAGCTGGATCTCGGAGGGGCGCAGCCCGGATGCCTGGAGCGCCGCCCGAGCTGCTCCGGCGGCCAGCCAGGGGGTGGTCGCCCCGCGATCCCCCGTGATCCGGTGGACGACGCCGTCGGGCTCGCTGGTACGGACCTCGGCCTCGGGGGCCTGAACCGGGAGATGGATCCCCAGCCCCGCTATCGTGCTGTGGGCGGTCGCAAGGGACGCCGGTTTGAGCCCGGCAAGCGGGAGGGATGCCACGCGCCATTATAAGTCGAGGCTGGCGGCGAGGTTACCGCCGGGGCAGCCCGTAACGATTCCCCGGCGGCGGGCATAGATTCCGCGGACGGTTGCCACGGATGGCCGCGCCGCCCGGTATTGTAGAAGCCGAAAATTGGGCCACCTGACGGCATCAGGGGTCGAACCAGGTGGAATATGCGGACGGGAGGACAGGATGGCTGAGCCGAATTACGAGAAGTTTCGCGGTCTGATCGCCGAGCAGCTCGGCGTCGAGGTCGAAAAGGTCACGCCGGAGGCGTCCTTCACCGAGGACCTCAAGGCGGACTCGCTCGACCTGGTCGAGCTCGTGATGGCCTTCGAAGAAGAGTACGGCGTGGAGATTTCGGACGAGGATGCCCAGAAGCTGCGAACGGTCGGCGACGCCTGGAACTACGTGAAGGGAAAGGTCTCCGTCGCATAAGCGGCCAAGCCATGGATGACGCCGCGTTTGGCGCCCGCCCGCTCGCCTTCGTGTTTCCGGGGCAGGGCTCTCAGCACGTGGGCATGGGCAAGGCCCTCTTCGACGTCTCGGAGGCGGCCCGCCGCGTCTTCCAGCAGGCCGACGAGATCCTCGGGTTTCGCCTCTCACAGCTCTGTTTCGAAGGTCCGGCGCACGACCTGAACGACACCGTGAACGCTCAGCCCGCCATCCTCACCGTGAGCATCGCCTGCCTCAGTGCGCTCCGCGAACGGTGGCAGGCGACCGGCCAGTCGGTTCGGCCCCACTACGTGGCGGGACACAGCCTGGGCGAGTTCACCGCGCTGGTCGCCGCGGACGTCATGGACTTCGATGACGCCCTTCGACTGGTCCGCGAACGTGGGCGCCTGATGAAGGAGAACGGCGATGCGCAGCCGGGCGGGATGGTCGCCGTCCTCGGCCTGGACCGCTCGGTGGTGGAGGACCTCGTGGCGCAGGCGAGCAAAGCCGGGATCGTGACCGTGGCCAACGCGAACTCGCCCGGGCAGCTCGTGATCTCCGGCGAGCCTGCCGCGCTCGAGGTGGCCATGCAGCTGGCCCGGGAGCGGGGAGCCGCCCGCGTGGTCCGGCTCCCGATCAGCATCGCGTCCCATTCACCGCTGATGGCCAGGGCTGCGGCGCAATTCGCCGAACTCGTCGCCCACCTCCCGCTTCGCCAGCCGCGGATCCCCGTGGTCGCGAACATCACCGGCCAGATCCTGACGACGGCCGAAGACATCCGCCGCGAACTCGCCGATCACATCCTGCGGCCCGTCCAGTGGACCTCATCAGTCATCGAGATGGTCACCCGCGGCAGCGCCGCCTTCCTCGAGATCGGGCCAGGTCAGGTCCTCTCCGGTCTGATCCGGCGGATCAGCCAGGAGGTCGCGGTCATCTCGCTCAACGACACGGAGATCGCCCGCAGCCTGGCCCGGCCCGCCCCCAACCCATGAGGAGGGTCGTCGTCACCGGCCTGGGCGCGGTCACACCGGTCGGGCTCGATGCGCCCAGCACGTGGGCCGCCCTGCTCGAGGGTCAGTCGGGCGTCGGCCGGGTGACCCTCTTCGACGCCTCCGAGTACCCGGTCCAGATCGGCGGTGAAGTCAAGGGCTTCGACGCGAGCGGCCGGATCGAGCCGAAGGAGCTCCGCCGCATGGATCGCTACGCCCAGCTTGGGCTGATCGCCGCCCAGGAGGCGTTTGCCGACGCGGGCTTCCATGCAAACGGCCTCCGGGATGACATCGGGGTCGTTTTCGGGAGTGCGGCCGGGGGCCTCAACACGCTGCTCGAGCAGCAACGCATCCTGCTCGAACGGGGCGTCCGGCGGGTCAGCCCCACCTTCTTGCCCAACATGCTGGCCGACAGCTGCTCGGGTCACATCGCCATGGCGCTGGGCCTGCGCGGCCCGAACATGGCCGTGGTCTCGGCCTGCGCGACGGGCACCCATGCCCTCGGCGAGGCGTTCGAGACGGTGCGCCGGGGCGACGCCGAGGCGGTCGTGGCCGGCGGCGCCGACGCGTCCATCATCCCGGTCGTGTATGCGGGGTTCTGTGCCATGCGCGCCCTCGCCCAGCACGAGGACCCGACCCAGGCCTCCCGGCCGTTCGATCGCGATCGCAGCGGGTTCGTGATCTCCGAGGGCGCCGGCGCACTCATGGTGGAAGCGCTCGAGCACGCCCAGCAGCGCGGCGCCCGCATCTACGCCGAGGTACTGGGCTACGGGTCGAGCAACGATGCCTTCGACATGGCGGCACCCGCCGAAGGGGAGGGCGCCGTCCAGACGATGACCCGCGCCTTGCGCAAGGCCGGGCTGCCGCCGGACCGGGTCGACTACATCAACGCCCACGGCACCGGGACGCCGCTCAACGATCGCTACGAGACGCTGGCCATCCATCGGGTATTCGGCCCGCATGCGGATCGGCTCGCGGTGAGCAGCACGAAGTCGATGACGGGCCACATGATGGGAGCGTCCGGCGCGGTCGAGGCGGTGGTCTGCTGCCTGACCCTGCGCGACCAGGTGATCGCGCCCACCATCAATCTGCAGAACCGAGACCCCGAGTGTGACCTCGATTACGTGCCCCACACCGCGCGCAAGGCCAAGGTCGAGGTCGCCCTGTCGAATTCGTTCGGGCTCGGCGGCCACAACGCGTCGGTCATCGTCGCGCAATATCAGGCCTAGGCCCCCCGCGCGTCCGGGCGGCTCCGTTTTCGACCCGATTTTCGAATACGATCCGTATTCGGAGCTTGTGCTATCATCGGCGAATTCTGGGGCAGCGCCAGGGGCTCGGGAAGATTGACGGCAAAAGGAGTGTGAGATGGCGGTTACCGGTTACTGCTTGAAGGACAAGAAGAAGGTCGAGATCAAGAACCCGAAGCAGATCACGATGAAGAACGGCAAGCCGGCGACGACCGGCGAATGCCCCGAGTGCGGTACGAAGATCTACAAGATCGGCAAAGCGTAACGCTCCGCGACCTTCGACCACAGCCGGTGGTCTCCACCGGCTGTTGCATACCTGCCCTACCCGGCCCGGCCCCGGGACTCTGAGCTCTCCGCCGCCAGCTCGCGCTCGATCAGGTCGAGCAGGACCTCCGTCGCGCTGAGTGACCGGTCCACGCCCAGGGTCTTGAAGATCCGGACGTTGGCCGGGTTGTTCACCCGCGCGACGGTCTTGGGCACCTTGAATTTCCGCTTGGCCAGCTGGCAGGCGATCAGGTTGTCCTCGTCGTCCCCGGTCACGGCGACCACCACGTCGGCACGTTCCATGCCGGTGGTGGCGAGGAACGACATCTCGTCTCCGTCACCGACCATCACCACCTCGCCGAGCTGCGAGGTGAGCTGCTCCGCCCGGCGGGCGTCTTTTTCGATCAGCGTCACCTCATACGAACGGTCCATGAGGTGTTTCGTCAGGTAGTAACCCACCTTGCCACCGCCGATCACGATCACGTACATTCGAGCTCCTTCAGGCGGGCTGCGCCGGCTCCCCCTTCAGCATGGTATGAATCTGGCGCGCGCCGGCCAGGGTCGGACAGATGGTGTGCAGCCCCAGCTCCCGATAGACGTCCTCTCGGATCGGATCGTAGATCCGGGTGATCACCCGCGGCACTTTGAAGATCTCCCGCGCGACCTGGGCGGCCATGATGTTGCGGTTGTCCCCGTTGGTCAAGCTGGCGAAGCCGTCCGCCCGCTCGATCCCGGCCCGCCGCAGGACGTCTTCGTCCATCCCGTTGCCGAGCACCATCTCCCCGGGGAAGTCGGTCCCCAGCCGGTTGAACGCCTGGGGGTTGATGTCGACCACCGTGACCGCGTGGCCAGCCCGCGACATCATGCGCGCCGCCATGGCGCCCAGACGGCCGCAGCCCACGATTACGAGTTTCACAGGGCAGAAGCCATTGTAGTGCGCGGCCCGGCTGCGTCAGCGCCCGAAGGCAAGCCGGGCCGCCTCGACCTCGGGCAGGCCGGCCTCGAGAATCCTGGCCTGGGTTCGGGCGACGTCGTAGGGCACCCGGTGAAACCGCACCGCGGGCCGTTCCATGTCGACGACGGCGAAGGCGGACTCGGGGTGGCCGTCCCGCGGCTGGCCGACGCTTCCGGGGTTGACCAGCGCACGGGCGGGAAGCTCGATCCAGCCAGGCTCCGCCTCGATCGGCGGCGTCTGCTCGCCGTCTCGGGTGAAGATCCGCGGCAGATGCGTGTGGCCGAAGAAGCAGAGCCGGTCTCCCAGCCGCTCGAGGTGCTCCAGCGCCTGTTCCGCCTCGAGGATGTATTCGAAGATGTAGGGCTTGCGCGGACTGCCGTGGACGAATCGGTGAACGCCCAGCCGGCCGAGGGTGGGCAGGCCGGCAAGGTACCGCTGGCTGCGCGGGGTCAGAACCTGGCGCGTCCAGCGCAGGGCCGCCGCCGCGTCCGGATTGAACCACTCCAGGATCTGGGGCGTCAGCGTCGCCTGATCGTGGTTGCCGCGCACCGCCCGCGCCGGCACCTCCCGCAGCCGGTCGATGACGCCGTTGGGGTCGGGGCCGTACCCGACGATGTCGCCCAGGACGAGCACCTGGTCGACCGGGGGAAGCGCGGCGAGCACGGCGTCGAGCGCTTCCAGGTTCGCGTGGATGTCCGAGAGCAGGGCGAGGCGGATCGCGGTCAGGCGTAGACCCGCTCGTGCGCGTACACGAACAGGATCCGGATGATGGCGGCCACCGGCACCGCGATGAAGAGCCCGATGATGCCGCCGAGGTAGCCGCCGATGACGAAGGCCACGATCACGAGCATGGGACTCAGGTGGACCGCGTCGCCGAACACCTTGGGGGAGATGACGTTGTAGATCACGTTGGAGATGACGACGAAGAGCGCGATGACGAGGATGACCTTGCCGGTCGACTGCGAGACGAACGCGGCGACTGCGACCGCGGGCAGGGCTCCGAGGAAGGGCCCGATGAACGGGATGAAGGCGGTCACGCCGGCGACGATCCCCAGTGCAAGCGCATACGGGATGCCCGCGATCCACAAGGCGATCCCGGTCGTGACGCCGACCAGGCTGCAGATGAGCAGCTGGCCCCGCATGTAGGCGCCCAGCATGCGGGAGATCTCCTGGCCGATTTCGCGGCTGTCGCTGCGGAATCCGAAGGGAACGAGATCGGCGAGGAAGCGCCGGATCGCGTGCGCGTCCTTGACCAGGAAGAACGCGATCAACAGGACCAGGACTGTCTGAAACAGCCAGTTGAAGAGCACGAACACGTTCTGGACGACGCTCTGCAGGTGGCCGGCCAGCACCGCGGGCAGATTCGCCACGGCGTTCGCGTACGCCTGTTGCAGGTCGACGGGGACGCCCAGGATGGAGACCACGTGGCGCCGGGCCGCCAGGTCCTGGAGGTAGGCGGCGATCGCCGGACCCTGCGCCACCAGTGCGGTGAATTCGGCGCGGGCCATCGGGACGAGGAAGTAGACGCCGGCGCCCAACAGGAGGATCGCCAGGGCGTAGAGCCCGAGGACGCTGACCGCACGGGGGACCCGCCGCCGTTCCGCCACGTTCACGAGGGGGTTCAGCAAGAGCGCGAGCACCGTCGCCAGGATGAACGGGCCGATGATGCCGCGGATGGCGATGGCCAGGATCAGGACGAGGATGGCCAGCACGCCGACGAACACCCAGGCGCGAAGGTCCCGGTTCTCCCAGAGCTCCTCGACGCGACGTCGTTGGATCATAGGGGCAGGGGCCTCATTCTAGAGAGAGAACGCCGCGGCGGGCCACCGGCATGCGTCGGCCGGTCAGGCCGAGGGCGTCGGCCGGTAGGCGGGGCGCGGAGCGGACCGGCGCAGGCTACTGCGGAGGATCAGCCAGGCGATGCCACCCGCCATCAGGAGATCACCGGCGCTGACCACCGAGTAGTGTCCGTTGAGGGAGGGGATGACGAAGACGTCGCCCAGGAACCACAGGCCCTGCGGATGGCGCAGGAGCAGGTGGATCGGATCGGTCCCGGCGACCAGCAGGGCGAGCACCTGGGAGCCCTGGTTCAGATCGTGGGGCAGGAGCACGGGCATCCGCCCGCCGAACGCCAGGACCGCCACGAGGTTGAGCGACAGTCCGATCCCGAAAATGAGCGCGCCCGGGACATGGCGGTTCAGCCAGACGACGCCGAGGAGCAAGACGGACCCGGCGACGTTCAGGACGGGGGCCAGGGCGAGCGCCGCCGAAAAATGCCCGAGCCCGATCAGCGCCAACGCGATCTTCAGTCCGAACGCCGCGATCAACAGCTCCGGACGGACCAGCTGGACCTGGCTCAGCCGCCGGACGTCCCCTCCGGTAAGCACGGCAACCAGGAGGGCGCCGGCAATGACGGCAAAGAACAGGAACACGCGCTATCCGGACGCGGTTGCTTTGAGGCCAACCGGGAGCGGCTCCTCGTGGAGCGCCGCTCCGCGGAGGTCCTTGAACGCCGCGCCGACAAGGGCGGCGCTCATCAACAGGATGCCCACCACGACGAATACGATAGGCGCTCCGAGGCGAGCGGTGAGCGGACCGGCTGCCCCCATGCCGGCGAGCAGGCCCACCTGCACCAGCAGGAAGCGGGTCGACATCACCCTTCCGCGGATCCGGTCGGGCGCCTCGCGTTGCGTGACCGAGATCAATGACACGTAATAGATCGTGTTCGCCGTGCCGCTGAGCAGCAGAAAGACGGCCGCCAGCCAGAGGTCGTGCGAGAAGCCAGTGAAGACGGCCATCAACCCGGTGCCTGCGGTACCGGCCAGGATCAGCTGGCCTGCGGTGAAGCGCGTCATCGCCGACGGCGCCATGAGCGCCCCGACGATGGCACCCGCTCCGATGGCCGCTTCCAGGACTCCATAGCCAAACGCGTGGGCGTGCAGATTGTCGTACGAGAACACGACAAGGATCGGAAGGGTCATTCCGGCGAAAAGCGTGACGAACAGCGTGAGCGCCATGGTCGAGCGCAGCGTCCGGCTCGACAGGATAAACCTCATTCCTTCGGCGACTTCACGACCGAGCCGGAGACTTCCCGACATGGCGGACCGCGCCCGATCCGGGACGCCGAGGAGCGTGACCGCTGAAACGATATAGGTCGAGGCATCGATGATGAAGAGCGGGGCCCAGCTGATCGCGGCAGCGATGATTCCGGCCAGCGAGAAGCCGACGAGCTCCATCGCCTTCTCGGATGACGACACCAGGCTGTTGGCGCGAACGAGATACCGGTCCGGCACGAGATTCGGCAGGATGGCCTGTTTCGCGGGATTGAAGAAGCTGCTCGCGGTCGCGATCAGGAAGACGGCGATGAAGACACCCGGCAGCCAGTGCCAGGCCAGGTACGGGATCGTAATGGTGAGGAGCGCCCGGATCAGGTCGGCGAGGATCATCACGCGCTGGCGGTTGAACCGATCGACGACCGCGCCGGCAACGAGCCCGAAGAGCGCTGTGGGCAATGCCTTCGCGATCAGCCCCAGGGCGACCGCCGTGGCCGAGCCGGTGACGACGAAGAGCATGATCGCGAGCCCGGTCAGGTTCATCATGTCGCCGAAGTAGGACACCGCCTGCCCTTCCCAGAGCAGCCGGAAAGGCCGGATCGCGAGCACCTCCCGGTTCGACACCGGCCGCTCAGCAGGTGACACCGTCCGGGGGGCGATCTCGACGCCCCATCGCTGAGCCACGATCTGCTCGAGGGCGCCGATCACGGCCGGGTCGTACCAGCTGCCGGCCAGCTCGCGGAGTTCGCGGATCGCCTCGGCCGGAGTTCGCACGGTCGGGCGGAACACGCGGGCCTGCGTGATCGTGTCGAAGGCGTCGCAGGCGTTGACGATACGGGACCCGATCGGGATCTCCTCGCCCTTGAGACCGTCGGGGTACCCTTTGCCGTCCCAGCGCTCGTGATGGTGCCGGACGATGATCGACACGTCCTTCTGCTCCGGGTGCTCGGCGAGGATCTGGGCGCCTTCGACCGGATGGGTCTTGATGATCTCGTACTCCTCGGGGGTGAGCTTGGACGGTTTCAGCAGGATGGAGTCCGGGATCGCGATCTTGCCCAGGTCGTGCAGGATGCCGCCGATCCGGATCGTGTTGCAGGTTTCCTCGCTCAGCTTCAGGATCCGGGCGACGGTCTCACACAACTCGCCGACCCGCTGGGAGTGTCCGAACGTCTGCCCGTCTCGTTTGTCGACGACCCGGCTCTGCATGATGTACGAGTCGCGCAGCCAGGTGTCCAACCGGTGCTGCTTCTGGATGCTCGCCCGGTAGATGAGCAGCGGACCGTAGAGCAAGAAGACGACCAGTTGGTCCGTAAAGCGCGGGGCATGAAGAAGCCTGGCGATGAGGATGCCGATCAAGGGCAGACCGACCCAGGTCAGGGCATTGCTCCA
>DASQGL010000143.1:0-37886 GCA_035632635.1 Candidatus Limnocylindrales bacterium | reverse complement strand
TCCGCCCGCCTCGCCGCTGAAGAACGTGTTGAAGAAGTCGCTGAAATCCCCGCCGTAGGCCGCGCCGCCCGTCGCCCCAGCCTGGGACTGATACTGGCGCGCGAACTACTGCTCGCGTTCGATCCGCTCCCAATCGGACCCCAGCTGGTCGTACTTCTGGCGTTTCTTCGGATCGCTGAGGACCTCATAGGCCTCATTGATCAGCTTGAAGCGCTCGGTCGCCTGCGGGTCCTTGTTGACGTCCGGATGGTACTGGCGGGCCAGGCGCCGGTAGGCGGACTTGATCTCCTTCTCGCTCGCCGTCCTGGCGACGCCCAGGGTGGCGTAGTAATCCTTGTATTCAGGCGTGGCCATTGACCAAGTCCTCCCCAGTTCAGCGTCGGGCAAAACCCGCGGCCGCGGGAGTCTGACCGGTCAGGAGCTGTGCACCGCGACGTGCTCCCGGCAGTGGGCCACGAATTTGTCGACGAGCACCGGGTTCTGGCCGAAGTGGAGGTGGACGTTGCTGGCGAGCAGGTTCGGGGAGACGAACCCCTCGTAGCCGAGCGCGTCCCCCTCGGCATTGCGCATCTGGTACGCCGGACGCAGCCCCCCATTCTGCCCGGCGATGCGGCTCCAGTGGAACTCGTGACCACGGTAGAACTGCCCTTTGGGCGAGAGGATGCTGTCCTCGAGCGTCAACAGCTGACGATACCCGAACCGGTGAAGGCCGCGGTCCACCTCCACATCGACGGGGAGCACGCCGGCCATCGCATGGCCGACGCCGTCTTCCGTTCGCAACGAGCGGGCGAGGTAGATCAGGCCCCCGCACTCCGCGTAGATCGGCAGGCCCGCCCGGTTGGCGCGCTGCAGGGCCTCGGCCATCGATCGGTTCCGTTCCAGGGGCGCGACGAACTCGTCGGCGAAGCCGCCGGCCAGGTACAGGCCGGCGATCCCGGCCGGGAGGTGGGCGTCCTCGAGCGGACTGAAGGGGACGATCTCGGCGCCGTGCTCCTCCAGCAACTCGAGGTTCTCCGGGTAATAGAAGTTGAAGGCTTCGTCGTAGGCCACGCCGATGCGCACGCGGTCGCTCGGAGGTGGAGTGCCCTGGAAGATCTTCCGGGGCACGAGCGGCAGCAGCTCGGCCTTCTGGGCGATGCGCAGGAGCAGGTCCAGGTCGACGTCCCGGAGCACCGCCTCGGTCAGCACGGAGACGATCCGGTCCCAGTCACGGGTGTCGCCGGCGGGCGCCGGCCGGACCTTCCGCTCGGGGACAGCGAGATCGCCCATGGCAGGAAGGGCGCCCAGCACCGGCAGCTTGGCGCCGTTCCAGATGGCCTCCTCGACGGTGCGCCGGTGCTCCGGCGAGGCGACCCGGTTGAGCAGCACGCCAGCCAGCTTCACGCTCGGCAGGTAGGTCTTGAAGCCGTGTGCGACCGCCGCCGCACTCTCGGCGATGTCGTGGACATCGATCACGAGCACGATTGGCGCGCGAATCATACGCGCGACCTCCGCCGTGCTGCCCTCCAACCCGCTTCCGCGGCCGTCGAACAGGCCCATCATCCCCTCGACGACCGCCAGGTCGGCCCCCAGCGAACCCTGGGCGAGCACCTGCTGCAGCGCGCCTTCTCCCAGCATCCAGGAGTCGAGGTTGCGGCAGGGACGGCCGCTCACGTGAGCCAGGTATGCCGGGTCGATGTAATCGGGTCCGACCTTGAACGACTGGACGGTGAGCCCTTTCGCCCGGAAGGCCGCGATCAGCCCGGCGGTCAGGGTCGTCTTCCCGACGCTACTCGCCGCTCCTGCGATGCACAGTCGTGGGGTCCGGAGCTCGTCCAGCATTGCGCTCTGCTCCCAATGTGGTCCGTGCCTGCAGGAGTCGTCCGCCCGACGCCTGCCTTCCCCACCGGTACCGTAACACAGCCTCCACGCGGCGGTAAAGATGCACAGCCGCGGAGCCGTTCAGCGCGCGGCGAGTACCGGAACCGGCGCGGGCCGAGCCGCGGCGCGCAGGTCGCGCAAGTGCAGGCGAATGCGGTCGAGCCCGTCCCAGCGCTCGCATTCGAGCCCGTAAACCACGTCCAGGCGGCGACCCGGTGGCAGGTGCTCGGCGGTCGCGGCGCGATCGAAGGCGATCGCCTCCGCGCTCGCGGTCCGGTCGCGGAACTGGACGCGCAGATGGCGCCGGTCGCTGCCGAACGTGTCGGCGCGCACGACCTCGACGTCACGGCTGAGCAGCAGCGGCTGCCGGTTGCCGACCCCGAACGGAGCGAGCTGCGCGATCTCCTGGGAGAGGCTCGGCTTCAGGTCGGCCAGGCAGGCGACGGCCTCGATCGGAATCGGACGCGAAAACGCCTGGCCGTCGAGATGGGCGCCCACATCCGCCAGCAGACGTTCCCGCAGCTCGTCGAACCGCTCGCGTGCCACGGTCAGCCCAGCGGCCATGGCATGACCGCCGTAGCGCTGGAGCAGGGGCGCGCATCGCTCCAGGCATTCGTGCAGAGGAAACCCTTCGATGCTGCGCGCCGAGCCGCGGCATTCCCCGCCATCGACATTGAAGATGAAGGCGGGCCGGTAAAACTCCTCGACCAGCTTGCTGGCGGCGAGCCCGACGACGCCGAGCGGCCACTCCTCCGAGGCAAGCACGATGACCGGCACGCTGTCGTCCATCTCGAGGACCCGGCTTTTCGCCTCGCGCACGATCCTGGCCGTCGCCTGCTGACGCTGCAGGTTCTGCTCATGCAGACGCTGCGCCAGCGGCGCCGCCGTCTCGTCGTCCTCGGCCAGCAGCAGCTGGAGCGCCAGCGCGGCATCCTCCATTCGACCGGCTGCATTGATGCGCGGCCCGAGCTGGAAGGCGAGGTGGTCTGACGTCACCGGGCGAGAGGAGCCCGCGACGCGGAGCAGAGCCGCGCATCCAGGGCTGGGCTGCTCGTTGAGCTTGTCCAGGCCTGCGCGCACGAGGGCGCGGTTTTCTTCCCGCAGCGGAACGACGTCCGCAACCGTGCCCAGCGCGACCGCATCCATCGACGCGGCGGGATCGAAGCGACCGGGAAACGCCCGACGCTCGAGGGCGACCAGCAGCTTGTAGGCGACCCCGCAGGCGGCCAGGCCGTCGAACGGGTACGGACAATCCGGTTGCTTCGGATTGATGAGCGCCTCCACCGGAGGGCGCGTTCGCCCCGCTTCATGATGATCGGTGACGATCAGGCGCATCCCGGCCGGGCGGGCGGCGGCCACCGCGACCGAGTTCGTGCCGCAGTCGCAGGTGATGACCAATCGCGCCCCCTGCGCGTGCAGCTCCCGCAGCGCCTCGAGGTTGAGGCCGTAGCCCTCCGTGAACCGATTCGGGATGTAGGTGACGACGTCGGCGCCGACCGCGCGCAGACCCTGGCGCAGCGTGACCGACGCCGTGACCCCGTCGGCGTCGTAATCGCCATAGATCGCGATGCGGTCGCCGCGCTCGAGCGCCTCCGCGATCAGGTCGACCGCGACCGCCATGTCCTTGAGCAGAAATGGGTCCGGCGTGCTCGCGAGGTCGGTCCGCAGCCAGGGGGCGAGCTGCTGGGGCCGCGTCACGCCGCGCCCATGGAGGATCTGGCGAAAGACCGGCGAGAAGGCCTCGAGTCCCGGCTGCGCGCGCAGCGGCTCGGGCAGGATCCAGGTCCGCCGTTCCTTCTTCAACCGCGCGCATTATGCGGGCGGCCAGAGACAGCTGTCTGTCGCAATCCCCAGGAATTTTTCGACTGTGGAAAACGCGCCGCCCGGCGCGCCGGTCTAGGCGGCTTCCGCGTCGACGACGACCGGGGGCGCGGTCCTGGTACTCCAGTTCAAGAACACGACCACCGCGATCAGCAGCGCCGTGCCGACGAACTGGGCCGGGTACAGCGGTTGATTGAAGCCGTACGGCGGCGGCGCGGAGGCGATGAAGGTGGCGGCAACCGGGTAGGCCATCTCCGCGATGGTCGCCAGCGACGCCGGCGTGCTCGCCAGCGCGCGGTAATAGAGGAGCAGCGCCAGCAGCCCCGGGATCAGCGCGATGCCCAGGAAGGGCAGGATGTCCGAGGCCTGGTAGTGGGAGAAGCCGCCGGGCCCGCTCTGGACGAGAACGATCGCGACCAGCAGGGGCAGCGCCACCGTGAAGCGCAGCGCCGTCGTGGTTGGGAAGGAGAGGGTCCCGAGCACGAACCGACCCAGGACCGTGCCGCTGGCCCAGAGCGCGGCCGCGCCGAGCGCGAACAGCCCGGCCTCCAGCCGCCCGTGCTGCAGGTCCGAGAACGGGGCGGTCAGGTCCTGGGCGAAGACGACCAGGTAGACGCCGATGAAGGCGAGCGCGGCCGCGGGCCAGAACCAGGTCCGCCGGTGCTCACGAAGAACGACCCAGGCGAGGAAGATCGCGATCAACGGTTGAGTCTGCTGCAGGACGAAGGTCTCGGCGAAGTGATGGTAGGAGAACGACTGGGTGAACAGGATCGTCGCGATCGCCTGCGGACCGACGCCAATCAGCAGAACCGCCAGCCAGCCTCGCCGGCTGAGGCGGCGCAACTCCGGCAAGCCGCGGAGCAGGAACCCGAGCAGGAAGAACGTGATCAGGGCGTCCTCGACGACCACGATCTCGGAGGCCGACAGATGGGTGATCAGGCGGGCCCGGAAATACGTGTCGGCCGCCCACATGGTCGCGGCAACCGCGACCAGCACCACGGAGAGCCGGTCGATCAGCGACGCGGCTTTCGGAGATAGCGCCTTCTTCGTCTCGACAGCCATCGGTCTTTTCCTCCTGGCCATCGGGGCGCCTTGTCCGGCGGTCCAGCCTCGCGGCTGACCCCGGTGCGGCCTTCTTTCATCCCGACTGTACGGTCGGCCCCGGAATTGGCTGACGCCTCACCGGGTCATGTGGCTCGCACCACTCGCGGGCTGTACCGCCGATCGGGGAGTTTCACCCCTGCCCCGAAGGACCGTCACTAGGATACCGGATGGACGGCCCTGCCGGGTCGCTCCTTCTGCGCCGGACCCGACTAATGCCTGAAGTGGCGCTCGCCCGTGAACACCATGGCGATACCGGCCTTATCGGCGGCGGCGATCACGTCGGCGTCCTTGACCGATCCCCCCGGCTGGACGATCGCTGTCACGCCCGCCCGGGCGGCGGCTTCGACGCCATCGGGATAGGGGAAGAAGCCGTCACTCGCGAGCGCCGCTCCCTCGACCCGGGATGCCGCCCGGTGGATGGCCAGCTCGACCGCCTCGACCCGGCTCATCTGGCCGGCGCCGACCCCCACCGCGCTGAGCGCCCGCGCGAGGACGATCGCGTTCGACCGGACGTGCTTCACCACGGTCCACGCGAACTCGAGGTCGGCCCAGGCACTGTCGTCCGGCTCACGCCGGGTGACGACCCGCCGCTCGCCAAGGCCGGGCGCGCTGACGTCGGCGGTCTGCACGAGCAGGCCGCCGGTAATGGGCCGCGCATCGAGCGCCACAACCGCAGGACCGGGCCCGGGCTGAAGGACGCGCAGCTTGGGTCGCCGCTGGAAGACCGGCATCGCATCCTCTGAGAAGCTCGGGGCGACGACGACCTCGAGGAAGGTCCCGGTCAGTCGTTCGGCGGTGCCCGCGTCCACCTCGCGATTGAGCGCCACGATCCCGCCGAAGGCCGCGCGCGGATCGCAGTTGTGGGCACGCTCGTACGCGTCGCGCAGGTCGGCGGATGCGGCAACCCCGCACGGGTTTGCGTGCTTGATGATGGCGGCCGCCGGAGTGGCGAAGTCGTTGACCAGCGCCCAGGCCGCCTGGGCGTCGAGCAGGTTGTTGTAGGACAGTTCCAGTCCCTGCCACTGCCGGGATCCCGCGATGCCGCCCGGCTGGGCCGTCCCGTAGAGCGCTGCTGCCTGATGCGGGTTCTCGCCGTAGCGGAGATCCCGCAGCTTTTGGCCGCCGATGGTCAGCTCGTCGGGCAGCGCAGCGACCTGCGCCTGGGCCCGGAAGTGGTCGGCGATCACGGCGTCGTAGGCGGCCGTGTGGGCAAAGGCGATCGCGGCCAGGTGGCGACGGAACGCCGGCGTGATCCCTCCCGACCGGTCGAGCTCCTCGATCACCCTGGCATAGTCGCTGGGCCGCACGACCGGGAGCACGTGCTCGTAGTTCTTCGCCGCGGCCCGGAGCAGGGTCACGCCCCCGATGTCGATCGCCTCCAGGGCGGACCGTCCGGTTCTTCCCTCCGCGATCGTCCGGCCGAACGGATACAGGTTCACCACCACCAGGTCGATCAGCTCCAGGCCGCGTGCGGCCAGCTCCTCCATGTGCCGTGGTTCGTCGCGTCGGGCGAGGATGCCCGCATGGACGTGCGGGTGGAGCGTCTTGACCCGGCCGTCGAGCAGCTCCGGGAACCCGGTCAGGTCCTGAAGCGAGCGGACCGGGACGGCCGCGTCCCTGAGCGCCTGCTCGGTGCCACCCGTCGCGTAGAGCACGACCCCATGCTCGTGTAGCGCGCGCGCGAACCCCACAAGGCCCTGCTTGTCCGACACGCTGAGCAGTGCATTCACCGCAGCGCGATGGTTCGCTCGGCGATGCCCCGGACGACTTCCGGGAGGAGACGGTGCTCCTCGGCCTGGATCCGCGCATGCAGGCGGGCCGGCGTGTCGCCAGAAACGACCGGCACCACCCGATGGGCGAGCACCGGCCCCTGGTCCACCGCGTCCGTCACGAGGTGGACGGTGCACCCGGTCTCCTTCACGCCGGCCGCGAGCGCCCTGGCCGGGGCGTCCATGGTGCCGGCAAACGCCGGCAGCAGCGAGGGGTGGACGTTGATGATGCGCCCGGGAAAGGCTCGGGTGAAGGCCGGGTGGAGGACCTCGTCGTAGCCGGCGCAGACGATCAGCTCTGCGCGGTGCTGCTGCAGGTGCACGGCCATGGCAAGATCCCGAGCTTCGCGATCGGGATAGTCGGCTCGATGAAAGACGGCCCAGGGAATGTGCGCCGCCCGGGCATGCTCCAGGGCTTCCGCGTCTTTGTTCGCACAGACGAGCACGATCTGGGCGGGATAGTTGCGAGCCGCCGTGGCGTCGATCAAGGCCCTGAGGTTGGTTCCTCGTCCGGAAACGAGCACCCCGACGCGCAGCGGGTTCATTCGCGGATCGACACCTCCCGCGCCGGCGCCCCGATCACGCGGCCGACGTGAAAAGCGTCCCCCGGCAGCGTGCGCAGGGCCTCGTCGACCGCCCCGGCGTCGATGACCACGATCATGCCGAGTCCCATGTTGAAGGTCCGCCAGAGCTCCGCATCGGGGACGAACGGCGCCAGGTAGGAGAAGACCTGGGGCTCGGGCCAGGTGCCTCGCGCGATCTCCGCCGCGGTTCCCTCGGGAAGGATGCGTGGCAGGTTGCCGAGGACGCCGCCACCGGTGATGTGCGCCAGGCCCTTGACCGGCAGGCGCGCGCGCAGCCGTCGCACCGGATCGAGGTAGGACCGGTGCGGTTCGAGCAGGGCGTCGAGCAGCGTTCGACCGCCCCCGATCGGCGCCTGCAGCGACTGGCGCGGCAGGACCTTTCGGGCCAGGCTGTACCCGTTCGTATGCAGACCGTTGGAGGGCAGGGCGATCAGGGCGTCGCCGGCCTCGATGCCCGACGGGTCGATCAGGTCACGGCGCTCACAGACACCGACCATGAACCCCGCCAGGTCGTACGTGGAGGGCGCATACAGGCCCGGCATCTCGGCCGTTTCGCCGCCGAGGAGCGCGCACCCAGCGTCGCGGCAGGCCTGCGCCATCCCGGCCACGATGTCGGCCACCACCCGGGGTTCGAGGGCGCCGGTCGCGACGTAGTCGAGGAAGAACAGCGGATCGGCCCCCGCCGTGAGCACGTCGTTGACGCAATGATTGACCAGGTCCACGCCGAGCTGCGTGTGACGCCCGAACTCGCTGGCGAGCAGCACCTTGGTCCCGACCCCGTCGGTGGAGGCCACCAGGACGGGCTCCGTGTAGCGCCCGGGTTCCAGCGCGAAGAGTCCGCTGAACGGGCCGACGCCGGCCAGGACCGACGGCGTCCGGGTGGCCTCGGCGAGGGGGGTGATCAGCGCGACCGCGCGGTTGCCGGCCTCGATGTCGACGCCCGCGTCGCGGTAGGTGGCCATCAGTCGGCCCCCACCGGCTCGAGCGCGAGCTTGTCCATCTCCAGTTGGACTGGGACCGGGACCGGATAGTCGCCATCGAAGCACGCCATGCAGAAGCCGCTCACGTTGCGCACTGCCTTCAGCAGCCCGGCCTTGCTCAGGTAGCGGAGGGAGTCCGCGCCGATGATCTGCTGCACTTCGTCGACGCTACGACCGGAGGCGATCAGCTCGGACCGGCTCGCGATGTCGATCCCCATGAAACAGGGCCACTGGATGGGTGGGCTGCTGATGCGCATGTGGACTTCGGCCGTACCGGCGCGCCGCAGCTCGTCGACGATCTTGCGGCTCGTGGTGCCGCGGACGATCGAGTCGTCGACCAGCACCACCCGCTTGCCGCGAAGGATGTCCCGAAGCGGATTGAACTTCAGCTTGATGCCCACGTGGCGAAGGCGCTCGGTCGGCTGGATGAACGTGCGCGTGATGTAGCGGCTCTTGATCAGGCCCTCACTGAAGGGAATGCCGCTCTGCTCCGCGTACCCGACCGCCGCCGGCGTGCCGGAGTCGGGCAGCGAGATGATGATGTCGGCGTCGGCCGGCGCCTCGCGGGCCAGCTCGCGCCCCATGTTCCGGCGCGCTTCGTACAACGACTGCCCCTGCAGGATCGAGTCGGGACGCGCGAAGTAGATGAACTCGAACATGCACATCGCCTTGCGATCCGACAGCAGCAGCGGTTCCGCGACGATCTCACCGTCGCCGAGCGCGACGGCCTCCCCGGGGCGGACCTCGCGGACGAGTTCGGCGCCCACCGTGTCGAGAGCGCAGCTTTCCGACGCGATCACGGCACCGCCGTCGGGGAGCCGACCCAGGCAGAGTGGGCGGATCCCGAGCGGATCCCGGACGCCCACGATCCGGTCGCGGGAGAGCACGAGCAGGCAGTAGGCTCCCTGCAGGCGCGGCAACACCTGGCGCAAGACCTGCATCAGCGACGAGCCGGGAGCGTGCGCCAGCAGCTGGGCGATGACTTCCGTGTCGCTCGACGTCTGGAAGCGGACGCCTGCGTCCTCGAGCTCGTGGCGGAGCCTGGCCGCGTTCGTCAGGTTTCCGTTGTGGCCCAGCGCCAGCGGCCCGAGCTGCGGATGGGTCACCAGCATGGGCTGCGCATTCTCGAGGCGGTTGGAACCGGTGGTCGAGTATCGCGTGTGGCCGAGTGCGAGCGCTCCGCGTAGATCGTCGAGGGAGCGCTGATCGAAGACCTGCGCCACCAGCCCGACGTCTTTGTGCAGGCGCAGCGAATCGCCGTCACTGACCGCGATCCCGGCGCTCTCCTGGCCACGGTGCTGCAAGGCGTACAGGCCGAAGTAGGTCAGGTTCGCGACGTCCTCGCTCGGGGCGTAGACGCCGAACAGCCCGCACTCTTCATGCATCCGTTCGGCCCCGAGATCGATCATGCCGCCTCCCAGGACGAGTCCCAGGCGGCCCGCAGCCGGTCGAGCCGGATCTGCACCGCATTGCCGACCTGCAGATCCTCCCCGCCGACCACGCCCAGCGCCGCGACGGGCACCCCGTGGGCCGCCATGATCTTCTGCAGATCCGGGATCCGTCGGGGCGGCGCACTGACGATCACCCGCCCCGGCGACTCTCCGAAGTACAGGGCGGCCGGTGACTCCTGGCCGGTGAGAGCGGGACAGCGCACGCCGCGATTGCCGAACAGGGCGGCCTCGGCGAGGGCGACGAGGAGCCCGCCCTCGGCGACGTCGTGAGCGGAGCGGACGCCGGCGCCCTCGATCGCCTCGAGCAGGCCCGCCTGCAACCGCCGTTCGCCGTCCAGATCGACCAAGGGGGGAGGACCGCCGGCCATCCCCAGCATGCGGCTGTATTCGCTGCCGCCCATGTCGTTCCGCGTGCGCCCCAGCAGGCAGATCACATCCCCCTCCTCCTGGAAACCGGCGGGGCAGCGCCGATCGAGATCCTGGAGGAGCCCGATCATGCCGATCACCGGGGTCGGCGGGATGTTGCGCCCGCTGGTTTCGTTGTAGAGGCTCACGTTCCCGCTCACCACCGGAAGGCCGAGCGCGCGACAGGCGTCGGCCAGCCCGCGCACGCTCTCACGCAGCTGCCAGAAGATCTCGGGACGCTCCGGGTTTCCGAAGTTGAGGCAGTTCGTCACCGCCAGCGGTCGCGCCCCGGTACAGACGATGTTGCGGGCGGCCTCGGCCACCGCGGCCTGGGCCCCGGAATACGGATCGAGCGCGCACAGCGCCGCGTTGCCGTCCGTCGTGACGGCCAGCCCGGCGCGCGTCCCGGGCACCCGGATCAGGGCGGCGTCCCACCCCGGACCGAACACCGTGTTGTTACCGACCTGATGGTCGTAGGTGCGATAGACCGCGCGGCGGCTGCGCAGGTTGGGTCGCTGGATCATCGCCAGCAGGGCGGTGGCCGGGTCGTCCAGCGGCAGCCGCTCCGATTCCGTCTGTGGCGCGAGGGCGACCGCCCGCGGCGTCCGCAGCGGCACCTCGTCGATCAGGACGGCGAGCGGCAGGTCCGCCTCGACGGTCCCGCGATCGCGGACGCGGATGCGCGATTCCGCGGTGATCCTGCCGATCCGATCGGCGTGCAGCTGAAAGCGGTCGAAGATCTCACGCGCCCGTGCCTCGCCACGGGCCGAGACGACGACCAGCATGCGCTCCTGGGATTCCGAGAGCATGACGTCGTATGGACTCATCCCGCGCTGGCGACGGCTGACCCGCGACACGTCGATGTCGACGCCGCGCCCGCCGCGATGGGCCAGCTCGGACGCGGCGCTCGTCAGCCCGGCGGCCCCGAGGTCCTGGATGGCGACCACCTCGTCGAGCTCGTTGAGCTGCAGGCAGGCTTCGCAGAGGAGTTTCTCGAGGAACGGGTTGCCCACCTGGACCGCCGGACGGCGCTCGCTCGAGGTCGCGTCCATCTCGACCGACGCAAAGGTCGCGCCGTGGATCCCATCCCGGCCGGTCGAGGCACCGACCAGCAGCACCAGGTCGCCCGCTCGGTCGGCGCGGGCCCGGCGCAGGCGATCGTGCCTGACGATGCCGACGCACATCGCGTTCACCACCGGGTTGTCGGCGTACCCGTCGTCGAACGCGACCTCGCCGCCCACCGTCGGACAGCCGAAGCAGTTGCCGTACCACCCGATCCCACCGACCACGCCGCGCAGCAGGTGCCGGGTGCGCGGAAGCTCGGGTGCGCCGAACCGCAGGGAGTCGAGGATCGCGATCGGTCGAGCCCCCATCGTGAAGACGTCGCGCAGGATCCCTCCGACGCCGGTGGCGGCGCCCTGGTACGGCTCGATCGCGGAGGGATGGTTGTGAGACTCCATCTTGAAGACGGCGGCCAGGCCATGGCCGATGTCGACCGCGCCCGCATTCTCGCCGGGACCCTGCAGGACCGCCGCTCCGGTCGTGGGCAGCTGCTTGAGGAGCGCCTTCGAGGTCTTGTAGCCGCAGTGCTCGCTCCACATCGCTCCCACCATGCCCAGCTCCAGGTCGTTCGGTTCGCGGCCGAGCAGGGCGATGACCCTGGCGTACTCGCGATCGCTCAGGGCGACGGCACGCAGGTCACGGGCGCTCGCCAGCGGCATCAGACGGCCGCACCCTCGAGGGCCGCGATCGCCGAGCGAAACAGCAGGAGGCCGTCGCTGCCGCCGAGGAGCGCTTCGCAGGCGCGCTCCGGATGCGGCATGAGTCCGAGGACGTTGCCCCGCGCGTTGCAGATGCCGGCGATATTGCAGGCGGAGCCGTTCGGGTTGGCGTCGTCGGAGATGCGGCCCTGGGCGGTCGCATAACGGAACACGATCCGGTCGGATGCCTCGAGCATCTCGATGGTGCCCGGGTCGGCATAGAAATTCCCCTCGCCGTGGGAGATCGGCAGGCGAAGCACCTGACCGACCCGCAGCGCCCGGGTGAACGGGGACGTCGTCTGCTCCACCCGCAGGTTGACCCACTCGCAGCGGAACTCGCAGGACGCGTTGCGAAGCAGCGCGCCGGGGAGGAGCCGGGCTTCCTGCAGGACCTGGAATCCGTTGCAGATCCCGAGCACCAGGCCGCCGCGGTCGGCGAAGCGCTGGACCGCCTCCATGACGGGCGCGAAGCGGGCGATCGCGCCGCAGCGCAGGTAGTCGCCGTAGGAGAAGCCTCCGGGAAGGATGACCAGATCGAGATCCTCGAGCGTCTGCTCCCGGTGGTCGACGAATCGCGCCGGCTCGCCGAGCAGGTCGTGGACGGCGTATGCGCAGTCGCGGTCGCTCCAGGTCCCCGGGAAGACGACGATGCCGGTCTTCACGTGGCCCCGGCGCCCGCCGGCGCCTCGATCTGGGTGAGGGTGATGCGGTAGTCCTCAATCACCGAGTTCGCGAGCAGCTCCGCGGCCATCGCCTCCGCCATCGCCTGGGCTTGCGCGCGATCGTCCACGTCGAGCGTCAGCTCGAGGAACTTCCCGGCCCGAACGTCGTCGACCTGGCCGAAGCCGAGGGCGTGCAGCGCGCTCCGGATGGTCGATCCCTCGGGATCGTTGATCGCCCGCTTCAGGGTGACGATGCACTCAGCGCGAAACAAGGTTCCCCGCCAGGCGATGCCAGGCTTCGAGGTAGCGGCTGCGCGTCCCCGCGACGACGTCATCGGGGAGCGAGGGACCCGGCGGTTGCTTGTTCCAGCCGATCCGCTCCAGGTAGTCCCGGACATACTGCTTGTCGAACGAAGGCTGGGCCCCGCCGGGTTGGTAGGCCGACGCCTCCCAGAAACGCGAGGAATCCGGGGTGAGGACTTCGTCGATCAAGATGATGTGGCCGTCCAGGAGGCCGAACTCGAACTTCGTGTCGGCCACGATCAGGCCGCGCTCCAGCGCGTGCGCGGCGCCGAAACGGTAGAGCGCCAGGCTCAGGCGCTCGAGCTCCTCGGCCAGCTCCGTACCGGCCCGCCGGCTGAGCTCCGCGCGCGAGATGTTCTCGTCGTGCCCGGTCTGGGCCTTGGTGGCGGGCGTGAACAGCGGCTCGGGAAGGCGATCGCTCTCGCGCAACCCGGGCGGCAGCCGGTCGCCGCCGATCGTCCCGCCCGCCTGGTATTCCTTCCAGCCGGAGCCGGACAGGTATCCGCGAACGACGCACTCGAAGGGAATCGGCTCCGCCGTGCGAACCCGCATGCTGCGAGCGGCCAGGTCCGGTTGCACGGCGATCAGCTCGGCCGGGATCCGCTGGTCCTGCGCGACGTGGTTTCGGACCAGGGCGCCCGTGTGGGCGAACCAGTAGAGCGACAGCTGGGTGAGGACGCGCCCCTTCTCCGGGATCGGCGTCGGCAGGACGACGTCGAAGGCCGACAGGCGATCGGTCGCCACCATCAGCAAATCACCGTCCGGGAGCTCGTACGTGTCGCGCACCTTGCCCCGGGCCCGCAGTGGCAGCGGCAGCCTGGTTTCGAAGGTTGCCGTCATCGGGGCGCCACCTCCGCCGGCGCCAGCAGGCCCAGCCGGCGGTAGGTCTCGTCCACGTGACGCAGGTAGTACGCCGGGTCGAAGAGCGCGGCGACCTCGGAAGGCTCGAGCCGCTCCCGCACCTCGGACGCGTCCGAGATCAGCTGGCGGAAGTCGGCGCCCTCGTCGAGGGCGCGGTGGGCCGCACGCTGGACGACGCGGTAGGCGTCGGACCGCGGCAGGCCCCGATCCACCAGGGCCAGCATCACGCGCTGGGAGAAGACGACCCCGCCGCTGCGCAGCAGGTTGGCTCGCATCCGGTCCCGGTCGATCGTCATGCCGTCAACGATCTGCCGCATCAGCCGGAGCATATAGTCCAGCAGGCCGAAGGCGTCCGGAAAGACGATCCGTTCGGCGGAGGAGTGGCTGATGTCCCGCTCGTGCCAGAGCGCCTGGTCCTCGAAGCCGACCAGCGCGTAGCCACGGATGGTGCGGGCCAGGCCGCAGATGCGCTCGCTGAGGATCGGGTTGCGCTTGTGCGGCATCGCTGAGGATCCCTTCTGCTCCGCCCCGAACGGCTCGCGCACCTCGCAGACCTCGCTCCGCTGCCAGTGTCGGATGTCGGTCGCGCATTTCTCGAGGGTCCCGGCCAGTAGGGCGAGGCTGGCGAGCAGCGCGGCGTGCCGGTCGCGGCTCAGGACCTGGGTGGCGACCGGGGCGACCGCCAGCCCCAGCCGGTCGAGCGCGTAGACCTCCACACGCGGATCGAGCGTGGCGTGGGTGCCGACCGCCCCGGCGAGCTTGCCGACCGCGATCTCCTCGCGGGCGGCCCTGAGCCGCTTGCCCGCCCGGGTCAACTCGTCGAGCCAGCCGGCCAGCACGAATCCGAACGTGACCGGCTCCGCGTGGATGCCGTGGGTCCGGCCGACCATGAGCGTGTCCCGCTCCTCCAGAGCCCGCTTGCGCACCGCGGCCTGGAGGGCGGACAGGTTGCGCAACAGCAGGTCTGAGGCCCGAACCAGTTGCAGGGCGAGGGCGGTGTCGAGGACGTCCGACGAGGTCAGCCCTCGATGCAGGTAACGGGCCTCGTCACCGAGCGTCTCGCTGACCGCCTCGAGGAAGGCGATCACGTCGTGACCGACGCGTTCCTCGAGCGCCTGGACCCGTTCCGGGTCGACCGATCCGGTTCGGAGCCGCGCCATCGCGGCGGCTGGAACCTCACCCAGCTCCGCCCATCCGTCGCAGACCAGGAGTTCGATCTCTAGCCACAACTGGAACCTCGTCTGTGGGGAGAAGATCTCGCTCATTTCCGGATGAGCGTATCGCGGGATCAAACGGCGGCTGGTCCTCCTTTCCGGGTGGCGGGCCGTCGGATCTGCGCATTATACCGGCTGGTCGCCGGCGCGGGCCAGGCGAGTTTCAGGAGCCCGAACGCTGGGGTGCGGCGCCGCCTCATCTTGTTACAGTGGCCGGGCGACGTAACCAACCGGGGGCGCCTCTCGTTCCCCATACGCAGGCGCCCACCGAGGGGGCCTCATGTCCGGCGGGAACGAAAACGAACGGGATCTGGTCGATCGGGCGCAGCGGGACCCCGAGGCGTTCGGGGCTCTCTACGATCGCTATTTCCCACAAATTTATCGGTTCGCCTACTCACGGTTGCGAGATCAATCGGTAGCGGAGGATGTCACGAGCGAGGTCTTTTTCAAGGCGCTGAAGAACATCAAGCGGTATACGTACACGGGCCATCCGTTCTCGTCCTGGCTCTATCAGATCGCGCTCAACGCGGTCGCCGATCATTACCGGCGACAGCGGGGCGAGCTCGAGCTCGAGGAGGCTGGACCCGTCCCGGACGGCTTGCCCGCGGTCGTGGACGAGGTCGTGCGCCGGGACCGCAGCCGCCGGGTGTGGGCCGCGATCGACCAGCTTCCCCGCCAGCAGCGCGCCGCCATGGTGCTGAAGTTCGGCGAGGACCGCAAGATCGACGAAATCGCCGTCATCATGCGCAAGAGCCCCGGGGCGGTCAAGCTGCTGCTCCATCGGGGAGTCGAGCGGCTGCGCCGGGACCTTCCCGCGCTCGAGGTGGAGGTCTCGTGATGCGCGAGCGCGATTCCGAGCTGGACGAGCTGTTCAGCGACCCCCAGGACCTGGAGGTCGTCCACCTGCTCCGGTCGGCCCGGCCTGCCGCGCCCCCGCTGGATCCGCATTTCCGCAGCTACCTCCGCGGCAAGCTGATCGCGGAGGCTCGGCGGACGCTGCCAGCCAGGCCGCGGCGACCCTGGTTCGGCATCGCACCCATGCCGGCTATGGCGGCGGTGGCGGCGACGTTCGTCCTCGTGCTCGGCTACGAGCTCTACCAGCGCGGCCAGGCGCCGGCGGCGCCGGCCCCGATCCGGGTCACAGCGCAGGTCGACCGGACGAACGCGGCGCCGGCCGAGCCGATCCGGCTGCAGTTCAGCGGGGCCGTGGACCGCACCGCCGTCGAAGAATCTATCGTGATCCAGCCGGCCACCCAGTACACGACCCGCTGGGAGGGGCAGACGCTGGTCGTGATCCCGCTGCACCAGCTGGCGGCCAGCACCACGTATACGGTCGCCCTGCTGCCCGCTCCGGCGTCTACGCCGCACCCGAGCGCTACGGCCGCCCCCGCACCCACGCCCGCCCCAACCCCGGTCGTCGTGCGCTTCGTGACCGCGCCGGCGCCGCCGCCGCCGGTGACGCCGCCGGCCTTCGCGAGCGCCAACATCACGTTCATCGGCGACAGCCGGCTGGCTGATGCCGGCACCTTCGGCGTGGCCACCTGGACCGGCGATGGACAGATCATGGCCACCCGCCCCGCCCTGAACGGCCGGCCCAGCGCGCGTCCATCTGCATCGAGCACGCCCTCCGGGACCCCGGCCGCCACGGCACCCGCGGCGGCGCCCGTCACCGGCAAGGCGATGGATCTCTGGCTGATGAGTCCGAGCGGCAAGTTCGTTCGCCCGCTGGCGACCGACGTCCTCTATCCCGCCGCCGCCCCTCAGGACGGCACGGTAGCGTTCTGGCATCCAGCCGGCGATCGCTACGCGCTGATGGAGACGACCACCGGCGACCTCGCCGGACAGGCGAATCAGCTCGCCATCGTGACCGGACCTCCCAGCGCGCCACCGGTCTGGCTGGGCGCCGATCGGATCGCCTATGTCGACGCCGGCCAGCTCCACGTGGTGGACCTCCTGGGCAACCCGGTCCCGCTCGCGGCGCCGATCCCGGTCAGTGGCGCCGCGGCCCCCTCGCTCGACGGGCATCGCCTGGCCGTCCAGACCCCGGCCGGCGCGGCCGTCTACGACCTGACGTCCGGGCGGTCGACCGCCCTGCCCGAGGGGGCGACCGCCTTCAGCTGGTCACCGAAGGGAGACCTGGCGTTCGCGGTGCAGAATCCGACCGGCTCGGCGCTGTTCGTGCTCGGCGCCACCGAGCTCAAGCCTCACGCCGTTGCCAGCTCGGCCGCGGGCGAGCTCTGGTCGAACTTCAACTGGTCGCCGGACGCCGTGTCCCTGCTCTTCACCAGCCGATCCGGTTCGCCGGCGAGCGGCACGTCCTCGGTCGCGCTGCTGGTCGACGCCGCCGGGTCGACGCCCCGCCCGTTCGGCGGCCGGCCTTACGAGACCTTGCAGTGGTCGCCCGACGGTCGCCTGGTGCTCCTGACCCGGCGCGACGAGACCGGCCAGGCCGCCCTCTGGGTCGCCACCCTCAAGGTGGGCACGCTCTCCGACGTGGAGCGGGCTCAGCAGGAGGCCCTGGCTGTCGTCAAGACGTTCATGGACGCGCGCCTCGCCAACGACAGCGCGACCGCGTCCCAGCAGCTGAGCGCCGCGGGCACGGCGGCCTATCAGCAGGCCGGACTCGCGCTGCTGAGCCCCGGCTCGCCGCGCTTCGAGCGCTGGTATCCGGTCACCGTCCAGCTGATCGACAAGGACAGTTTCCTGATCGGGGTGCGGATCGTGCAGGCGAGGGACAAAGTGGAGACCGGCTTCTATGAAGAGCACCTGACCGTGGCACGCCATGACCAGACCTTCCTGATCGATGGGGTGCAGCCGAGCGCGCCGGTGTCGCTATCGGCGGGGGGCCCCGCGGTCGTGTCGGTCGAAGTCCGGCAGGAAGGCGCGGGCCAGCGCATCCTCGTGCACTTCGATTCCGATCTCGCGGTCGACACGGTCAATCAGACCGCCATCGTGATCCGTGATGGCAATGACGTGCCGCAGCACGTGCTCGATCTCTCGTACGACCAGCAGACGCACCTCGTCACGTTGAGGACGAAGCTTGCCCCGGGCTCCTACAAGCTGGTCGTGACGACCTCGCTGCAGGACGTCAACGGCAAGTCGCTCGCCCAGGACTACAGCGCGCCGCTCGTCATCACTGGCTAGCCGCGATCCCGGCCACGATCGCGGCGATCTCTTCGCTGCCGTAGAGCGGCTCCATCGGCGATCGCTGCGCCGCAAGGATCCTGGTCCGCTCCATCACAGATGGATGATCCTCGATGAAATGGGTTGAGAGGTTCCCCTCCAGGAAATCGGGTTCCTCCAGCAGCGCCCGGTGGAAGGGGATCGTGGTGGCGGGCCCGGTCAGCACGAACTCTTCGAGCGCGCGCCGTCCCCGCGCGATCGCGGTCTGCCGGTCCTCGGCGAAGACGATCAGCTTGGCCAGCATCGGATCGAAGTGGGGCGAGACGTCCTGGTGCGGCCGGATGCCGGCATCCACGCGAACCCCGGGGCCGGCGGGCGGACCGTAGCGGCGAATCCGTCGCGGCGCCGGCAGGAAGTTCCGGGTGGGGTCTTCGGCGTTGATGCGGAATTCGATCGCGTGCCCGCGGGCCTCAGGCGGCTGATCGGGAAGGCGCTCGCCGCGGGCGATACGGATCTGTTCGCGCACGAGGTCGACGCCCCGTACCATTTCCGTGATCGGATGCTCGACCTGCAGGCGGGTGTTCATCTCGAGGAAGTAGAACTCGCCCTTCGAGACGATGAACTCGATCGTGCCCGCGTTCTGGTAGGAGACCGCCTGCGCCGCCCGCACCGCGGCCTCGGACATGGCCTGCCGCCGCTCGGCGGTGAGCGCGACGGAGGGGGTCTCCTCGATGAGCTTCTGATGCCGCCGCTGGATCGAGCACTCGCGCTCGCCCAGGGCCAGGGTCGTACCGTGGGAATCGGCGAGGACCTGGATCTCGATGTGGCGGGGCTGATCGAGGTAGCGCTCGAGGTAGACGGTCGGGTCGCCGAAGGATGACGCCGCCGCCCGCCGGCAGGCCTCGAACGCAGCCGGCAGCTCCTCCTCCTTCCGGGCAATCCGCATGCCAATGCCTCCGCCCCCGGCAGCCGCCTTGAGCAGCACCGGGTAGCCGATTCGCGCCGCCGCAGCCCGCGCGTCCGCCTCGTCCGCGAGCCCACCGGTCCCGGGGACGATCGGGACGCCGGCAGCCTCCATGCGGCGCCGGGCTTCGACCTTGTCGCCCATGGCCCGCATGCTGTCCCCGGTCGGCCCGATAAACGTCAGCCCGGCCTCGGCGCAGGCATCCGCGAAGGCGGCATTCTCGGAGAGGAAGCCGTAACCCGGATGGACGGCATCAGCGCCGTGCGCCCGCGCGGCGCTGATCAACTGCGGGATGTCGAGGTACGCCTGCCGTGGCGAGGACCCGGCAAGCTCGACTCGCTCGTCGGCGAAGTACACGTGGGGCGCGCGACGGTCGGGCTCCGCGAAGGCCGCCAGGCTGGGAATCCCCATCTCGCGGCAGGTACGCATGACCCGGAGCGCGATCTCTCCCCGGTTTGCCACGAGGACCTTGCGGACCGCCCGCGTGGGCTCAGCCAATCGTCAGCAACACCTCGTTGGTCGCCACCACCGCCCCCTCCTTGACGAAGACCTCGCGGACCGTGCCGCTGACCGTGGCCGGGATGTCGTTCTGCATCTTCATCGCTTCCAGCACGACCACCACGTCCCCCAGCTTGACCTGGTCGCCGACCTTGACCCTGACCTTCACCACCATGCCCTGCATCGGCGCCGCGATGGCGCCATCACCAGAGGCGGAGCGAGGTCCGGCCGCAGGAATGGGGGCAGCCGGAGTGGGCTGCTCCACCGGCGCCGCGAGACCGTGAATGCGCACCTGGTAGCTTTCGCCGTCGACTTCCACGGTCAGCTCCCGTACCGAAGGTGGCTCGGCAGGGACCGCGACCGGCGCCGGCGCGACGGCGGGCGCGGGTCCCGGGCCTGGCTCGGGTTCCGGAGCGCGGGTCGATGGCGGGGGCGCGGCGGCCTCGGCTCGAGCGGGCGGCCGGAGGATGTCCGGGGCTTCTTCCGGGAAGAGAATGTAGGTCAGCACCTGGTCGTCGCCGCTCAGCGGCAGACCCAGCCGCCGCATCTCCTTGCGCGCGCGATCCATGCCGGGTTCGAGCAGGTCCGCAGGGCGGACGGTGATCGGATCGGAGCTGCCCAGGGCGCGACGGCGCACGTCCCGGTCGACGCTGCCCGGCGGGGCGCCGTAGAGACCTTTGATGTAGTCCCGGAACGGTTGCTCGATCCGTTCATAGCGTTCTTCGCCGAGCGTGTTGGCGAGCGCCTGCCGGGCCGCGATCTGGTTGATGGGAGCGGCCATCGGCGGATAGCCCATCTCCTTCCGGACCACGACGAGCTCGTGCACCAGCCGGTTGTACCGGTCCAGCATCCCGCGCTCGGCAAGCGTCCGGATCAATGACGCCAGCACCGGGGCCGGGAGCTGGTGATCGAGCGCATGGATGTCGTTGCGAAAGGCGATCGGATCCTGGAATTCCGCGTACTCGTCGTGCAGCTCGTCGAAGTACCGGCTGGCCTGGCCGATCACCTTGAGGTCGAGGCGGGTATCCTGCGGGCTGCCGCGGAAGCTGGCCACCATGGTCTCGGTGGCGGGCTGCGACGCCCCCCAGGCGAGCGCGGAGAGCGCCGTGTCGATCCCGGTGGCGCCCGCCTCGGCGGCGGCGAAATACGTGATCGGGGCGAGCGCGGTCGTACTGTGAGAGTGGATCGAAAGCGGCAGGTGGACCTTCTCGCGGATGGCCTTCACGAGTCCGCGGGCATTGTCGGGCTCGAGGATGCCGGCCACGTCCTCGATGCCGATGATGTGGCAGCCGAGGTCGCGCAGCCGCACGGCGCGCCGCACGAGGTCGGCCTGGTCCTGGACCGGGCTCGGGCTGTAGATGAGCGCGCCGATGACGCGCGCCCCCGCCTTGCGCGAGGCGCGGATCGGCACTTCCAGGTTGCGCAGATCGTTGAGCGGATCGAACATGCGGATCACCGACACGCCATCGTCCACCGCCTGCTCGATGAATGCCTCGACGACGTCGTCGGGCTGATGCTGGACGCCGATCAGCGTCTGCCCGCGGATCAACATCTGCAGCGGCGTCTTCTTGATCACCTTGCGCAGCGCCCGCAGCCGCTGCCACGGATCTTCGTGGAGCAGGCGAAGCGAGGCGGCAAACGTCCCGCCGCCCCAGGCGTCGAGCGCCTCGTAGCCGATCCGGTCGAGCGTGTCCGCGATGGGGAGGACGTGCTGGAGCTTCAGACGACCCTGGATCAGGCTCTGCTGCGCGTCGCGCAGCACGGTCTCGGTGATGAGGACCCTGGACACGGAGCTATTGTGGCAGTCGGCCTACCCCGAGCGCCGCTCAGCGGGAGGGCGCGCGCATCTCCGCTCGTTTCTTCGAGATCGCGTCGCGCAGGGCCGGATCGCGACCGCCGAGAATAGCCGCCGCGAGGTGACCGGCGTTGCGGGCTCCCGCCTCGCCGATGGCCACGGTCGCGACCGGGATGCCGGCCGGCATCTGCGCCATGGAGAGAAGCGCATCGAGCCCGCCGAGCGCGCCGCCTGCCATGGGCACGCCGATCACGGGGAGCCGGCTCCAGGCCGCGGCCACGCCCGGCAGGTGAGCCGCCCCACCGGCCGCGGCGATCAGGACCTGCAGTCCGCGAGCCTCGGCTTCCGTGGCCCAGGCGCGGCACCCCTCAGGATCCCGGTGCGCGGAACGGACGACGATCTCATAGCCGATCCCATAGCCGTCCAGGACTTCCGCGCATCGCTGCATCGTGGCCCGGTCCGATTCGCTGCCCATGACGATGCCGACCAGCGGCGTCGCGCTCATGACATCACCGAGGCCGAGACTTCGCGTTCGGCGATGTCCCGGCGAAAGCGAACTCCATCGAAGCGCACGCGTTCCGCGTTCCGGTAGGCGCGCTCCCGAGCGGCCCCAACGTCAGGGCCCAGAGCGACCACCGTGAGCACCCGTCCACCCGCGGTCTCGTATCCGGCGGCGGACGCGGCCGTGCCGCCGTGAAAGGCGTAGACGTTCGGTTCGAGACTGGAGAGGCCGCTGATGGGATGGCCCGTCTCGAACGTCCCCGGGTACCCGGCCGAAACCAGCACCACCGCCACCGACGCCTCGGCCCGCCAGCCGAGCGTCACGCCGCCGAGGTCGCCGCGGGCCGCAGCCGCCAACGCCGGCATCAGGTCCGCGTCGAGTCGGGGCAGGATGACCTGCGCCTCCGGGTCGCCGAAGCGCGCGTTGAACTCGAGCACCTGGACGGCGCCATCCTTCACCATCAGGCCGGCGTAGAGGCAGCCCCGGTACGGCGTCCCCGCCTCGCGCAGGGCGGCCAGCGTCGGCTCGATCACCTGGCGGCAGGCCCGTTGCGCATCCTCGTCGTTGAAGAAGCCCGGCGGGGAATATCCGCCCATCCCACCCGTGTTGGGCCCGCGGTCTCCGTCGAGGGCGCGTTTGTAGTCGCAGGCGGGGACGAGGGGAAGGGCTCGCTCGCCATCGACCAGGGCGAGCAGGGAGACCTCACGACCCTCGATGCGCTCCTCGAGCACGATGCGGCTGGCGGCGGAGCCGACGGCCCGCGCCACCATCAGCGTGTCGATCGCGTCCAGCGTGCCCTCGACATCGCTCGGCACGAACGTCCCCTTCCCCTTCGCCAGGCCGTCGGCCTTGACCACGAACGGCCGCCCTTCCCGTCGGACGAAATCCTTCGCCGCTGTGGCCTCGTCAAAGATCCAGAAGGCGGGCGTCGCCACGCCGGCACGCCGCAGGAGGTCTTTCGCGAATGCCTTGCTCGACTCGATGCGGCCGGCCGCGGCCGTCGGGCCGAAGACGAGGCCGCCCTGGGCGCCGACCGCATCGGCGACGCCCGCGGCGATCGCGGCGTCGGGCCCGATGATGGTCAGATCGACCCCGCGCGCCAAGACCAGGCGGGCCAGTCCCGCGGCGTCCGTGGCGGCCACGTCGCAGTTGACGGCGATCGCCGCGGTGGCGGCGTTGCCCGGGGCGCAGTAGACGGCGTCCGTCAGCGGGCTCTGCAGCGCTTTCCAGACGAGCGCGTGCTCGCGCGCTCCGCTGCCGACGACGAGCACCTTCATGCGATCAGCCGGTCATGCCGCCGCTCACTCCCATTCGATGGTGGAGGGCGGCTTCGACGAGATGTCGTAGACGACGCGGTTGACGGCGGGCACCTCGTTGACGATCCGCGACGCGATGCGGGCCAGCACCTCGTAGGGGAGGCGGGCCCAATCCGCGGTCATCCCATCGTCGCTGACGACGGCGCGGATGGCGACCACATTGCCATAGGTCCGGTTGTCACCCATCACGCCGACGCTCTGCAGCGGCGTCAGGATCGCGAACGACTGCCACAGCGCGCGATAGAGACCGGCCGCCTTGATCTCGTCCACGACGACCCAATCGGCCGCACGCAGGGTCTCGAGCCGCTCCTCGGTCACCTCGCCCAGGATCCGGACGGACAGGCCAGGACCCGGAAAGGGCTGCCGGTGGACCATGTCCTCCGGAAGCCCCAGCGCGGCCCCGACGGCCCGCACCTCGTCTTTGAAGAGGTAGCGCAGCGGCTCGACCAGCTTGAAGGGAAGGTCTCGAGGAAGACCCCCGACATTGTGGTGGGTCTTGATGCGCTGGGCGCCCACCGTGTCGTGGCTTGTGCTCTCGATCACGTCGGGGTACAGGGTGCCCTGGGCGAGGAACTCGACGCCGGTAAGCCTCTGCGCCACGGCGTCGAAGATCGTCACGAACGTGGCGCCGACACGCCGGCGTTTCTCTTCCGGATCGACCACCCCCCGCAGGGCCTCGAGGAAGGCCGGCTGGGCATCGATCCGCGTCAGCGGAATCCCGAGGTGCCGGTGCATGACATCTTCGACCCGGCGCCCTTCGTCCCTGCGGAGCAGGCCGTTGTCGACGAACAGGCAGGTCAGCTGTCCGGGCGCCGCCCGGTGGATCAGGGTGGCGCAGACGGATGAATCGACGCCGCCCGACAGGGCGCACAGGACATGGCCGCCGCCGACCTGGCGCCGGATGGCCTGGACGGCCTCCTCGATGAAGGCGGCCGGCCGCCAGCCACCCTGCAGTCCGGCCACCCGGTAGAGGAAGTTGCGGAGGATCTCACTGCCCTGCGGCGTGTGGATGACTTCGGGATGGAACTGGATGCCGTAGCGGCGGCGGTCGTCGCCCATGGCGGCGACCTCGGAATTCGCCGAGTGCGCGAGCGGGCGAAAGCCGGGCGGAGCCGAACCCACCGCGTCTCCATGGCTCATCCAGACCGGCAGCTCGGTCGGGAGATCGTGGAAGAGGGTGCCACGGTCATCGATCTCGAGCGTCGCCGGACCGTATTCCCGGCGGCTGCCCGGACTGACCTGGCCGCCCAGCTGGTGCGCCATGAGCTGCATCCCGTAGCAGATGCCGAGCACGGGCAGGCCGGCCTCGAGGGCAGCCGGGTCACAGTGCGGGGCACCCGGCTCGTAGACGCTCGCGGGGCCCCCGGACAGGATCAGCGCGCGAGGCCGCCGTCCCTCCATCGCTGACCACGGGGTGCTTCCGGGAACCAGCTCGCAATAGACGCCCAGCTCACGGACCCGGCGCGCGATCAGCTGGCTGTACTGGGAGCCGAAGTCGAGGATCAGGACGAGCTCGGTCTGGCCTTCGGGACTCGGGGCGAGCGAGGGCGTTGCCGCGTCCACCGAGCCTGCGGTTCCGATCCCCACCGGCGCTATGAGCCCATCCCCACGCGCTGCGCCTGCTGGAACATCTTGCCCTCACTGACGATGGCCGGCGCGATCACGAGCTCGGTCTGCTGGAACTCGAGCAGGTCTCGCGCGCCGCAGACCCCCATCGCGGAGCGGAGCGCGCCTGCCAGGTTCTGGGTCCCGTCGTCGACGCGGGCCGGGCCGACCAGGATTTCGCGAAGCGAGCCGCGGCGCAGGACCTTGATCCGGGTTCCTCGTGGAAGGTTGGGATCCGGCGTGGCCATGCCCCAGTGATTGCCGCGCCCCGCCGCTTCCTCCGCGCCGGCGAAGATCGAGCCGATCATGACCGCGTCCGCTCCGGAGGCGAACGCCTTGGCCACGTCGCCGGCGACCCGCATCCCCCCGTCGGTGATCACCTGGACCCGACGCCCGCTGGCGCGCAGGTAGGTCTCCCGCGCCGCCGCGACGTCGCTCGTCGCGGTGACCTGGGGGACGCCCACGCCGAGCACGCCCCGCGTGGTGCAGGCCGCCCCCGGTCCGACGCCGACCAGGATCCCGGCGATCCCTGTCTCCATCAGCTCGAGCGCCGTGTGGTACTCGACGCAATTGCCGGCGATCACGGGAATCGTCAGCCCCGCGCAGAGCCGGGCAAAGGACAGTTGCTCGTACGAGCGCGAGACGTGTCGGGCGGTCAGCACCGTCCCCTGGACGACCAGGCAATCCGCCCCGGCCTCCTCCACCAGCCGGGCACGAGCCGCCGCGTGGGCGGGGACGGTGGACACGGCGAGCGGGACTCCGGCGGCTTTGACCGCGCCGATCCGGTCCGCGATCAGGTGTTCCCGGACCGGCTGCCGGTACGCCTCCTGAAGGAGCGCGTTGATCCGGTCGGCGGGCGCCTCGCTGATCTCGTGGAGGATCGACTCGGGGTCCTCGTAGCGCGTCTGCAGGCCGTCGAGGTTGAGAACCGCCAGCCCGCCAAGCCGGCCCATTTCGATCGCGAACCGGACGTTCACGACCCCGTCCATGGCGGCGGCCAGGATGGGCAGCGGCAGCTGCAGGCGGCCGAACCGGACGCTGATCTCGACCTCGGCGGGATTGACCGTCACCCCGCCCGGCACCAGCGCCACCTCGTCGAACCCGTAGGCGCGCCGCGCGCGCTTGAAGCGTCCCAGCTCGTGTGTGTCCGTCAGCAGGTCGGGCACGGAACGCTCCGGCGCGCGCACACTCATGCCATTGGCACTCGTGTCGACCGGAGCGGGCGGATCAAGGGTATGCGTAGTCCTCGAACAGCTGGGTTTTGGGCATTATAAGCCAAAATCAGCATCGATGAACATCCGGTTGTCCTCGGTGGACCGCGTCCGGGCGAGTCTGCGCGAGGCCGGCATTCCGGTCGAGGTCCGCGAGTTTCCCGACTCGACGCGGACCGCCGCCGAGGCGGCGGCGGCCATCGGCACCCACACCGGCCAGATCGTAAAGTCGCTCGTCTTCCTCGCCGACCATCGCCCCGTCCTGGCGCTGATGTCCGGCGTCAACCGCCTCGACACCGAGGCGCTCTCACGACTGACCGGGACGCCGATCCACCGAGCCGACGCCGAAGCGGTCCGCGGCGCGACCGGCTACGCCATCGGGGGCGTGCCCCCGGCGGGCTTTCCACAGCCGCTCCAGACCTACATCGATCGCGACCTGCTGGCCTACGACCAGATCTGGGCCGCCGCCGGCACACCCCACCATGTGTTCGCCCTCAGCCCCTCGCAGCTGCTAGCCCTCACGGGTGGGACCGTCGCCGACCTCAAGACCTAGCCGCCTCCGCTTCGGGTTCGCACCCTCATTCGCGCGCCGCTCGGCTGCGCGCTCTTCGTGCTAGGGGTAGATCCCTCTAATCGTCGTCGCTTGCGCCACTTTGTCGACCGCCAGCACGTACGCGGCGGTACGCATGTTCACTTTCTTCTCGAGGCTCACCCGGAGCACGCTGTCGAAGGCCCGCAGCATGATGCGTTCCAGCCGGTCGTTGATGTCGTGCTCGTCCCAGAAGAACTCCTGGAGGTCCTGCACCCATTCGAAGTACGACACGGTGACGCCACCGGCGTTCGCGAGGATGTCCGGGATGACGAAGACGCCCTTGTCCCAGAGGATCGCGTCCGCCTCGGGCGTCGTGGGGCCGTTCGCGCCTTCGCAGATGATCCTGGCCTTGATGCGATGGGCGTTGCGCCGCGTGATCTGGTTCTCGAGCGCCGCCGGGACGAGGACCGTGACCGGCAGCTCGAGCAGCTCCTCGTTGCTGATGAACTCGCAGACCTCTTGCCGCAAGCGGCCGTTCAGCTCCTTCTCCCGGACGACCTCCTCGAGCTGAATGCCGCCCTCGTTGTAGCAGGCCCCGTTTGTGTCGCTGACGGCGATCACCTTGCATCCGGCCTGCTGGAGCAGTTTCGCGGTGGTGTATCCGACATTGCCCACGCCCTGAACGGCGACCGTCGCGTCCTCGGGGCGAATGCCCAGATGCTTGAGAGCGGCGAGCGTCGTGAACATGCATCCCCGGCCGGTCGCCTCGGGCCGCCCTTCGGATCCACCGATGCCGAGCGGCTTTCCGGTCACCACCGCGGGCACCGAGTGGCCGGCCTGCATGCTGATCGTGTCCATCATCCAGGCCATGATCTGGGCGTTCGTGTTGACGTCGGGCGCCGGAATGTCGCGGTCGGGGCCGATCAGGATGCTGATCTCGCTCGTGAATCGCCGGGTCAGGTTTTCCAGCTCGTTCCGACTCAGCTTCTTCGGGTCGAGGGTCACGCCGCCCTTGGCCCCCCCGTACGGGATTCCGACGACGGCGCACTTCCAGGTCATCCACATGGCGAGCGCCTTGACTTCGTCGATGTTGACCCCGGGGTGATACCGGATTCCCCCCTTGGCCGGTCCGCGGTCGATGTTGTGGTGCACGCGGTAGCCGGTGAACATCTGGATGGTCTGGTCATCCATCAGGACGGGGAAGGTCACGGTCAGCTCACGCTTGCACTCGCGCAGGACGCGGGCCATGTTCGGATCAAGGCCAAGAACCTGGGCGGCGATGTCGAATTGCTGCTGGGCAATCAGCCAGGGATTCGCCGGTTCCGGCTCGGGGGCCGGCGGATTCATGCGCCGCGGCGCCTCAACCTTCTGGGCCATGTGTCCTCCTCGCTCCAGCGTGACTTGACGGAGCGAATACTACCCCCGCCGAGGGTCTCGCAACGACCCCGGGGCTTCCGTACACTACACGGCATTCATGGCCCCCCGTGCCTCGGTGGTGGCCAGCATCTCGCTGGCCGCGTTCCTGCTCTCGCTGCTCGGGGCCACCCAGCTTCGGAGCCAGCCGGTGCCGCCATCCAATCGGTTCGCCCGCGATCAGGTCCTGCGCCAGAGTGTGCTCGACCTCGAGGCACAGCGCCAGCGACTGAGCGCCGGTGTCCGGCAGCTGCAGGCCCAGGTGCAGCGGCTCGAGGATGACAGCGCGCGCCGGTCGAGCGCGGCTCAGGCCGCGAAGATCGACCTCGACCGGGGACGGATGCAGGTCGGCCTTTCCGCCCTCCACGGTCCGGGGATCACGGTCACGATTCACGACGGCGCCAACCCGAACGATCCCAACGATCGCTCCCTCGGGTGGATCGTCCACTACCAGGACCTCCAGGACCTGGTCAACCTGCTCTGGGCGCACGGCGCGGAGGCGGTCACCGTCAACGACCAGCGGGTCACCCCGACGACCTCCTTCTTCTATGCCGGCGTCAACATCCTGGTCAACACCGCGAGCCGGTTGACCGGTCCCTACCAGGTCTCCGCCATCGGCGACCCGCCACAGCTCGAGGCGGGCCTCAACGATGCCAATCAACTCGCCGAGCTCAAGAGCCGCAGCCGCATCTACGGCCTCGATCTCAGCTGGAAGCGAGTCAACCGCGTCAGCATGCGGCCGTACGATGCCAGCTTCCTCCTCAAATATGCTCAGCCGGTCAGTTGATCGGACGGCGCGGGCCCAGCGCATCTTTGCCGTCAGCCTGATCGCGCTCGTCCTCGGGTTCCTGATGGTGGTGCAGATCCGCTCGCAAGCCAGGGTGGACGAGAGCCTGGCGAACCAGGACAACACGAGCATCGCCCTGCTGATCAATGATTTGAATCGGGGGAACAGCGACCTGCTGCAGCAGACCGTGACGCTCGGCCAGCGCCAGGAGGCGTTGCGCCAGGCGCTCGCCAGCGGCGGCTCGGATACCGCTGCCCTCAACCACGAGGTCACTGTGCTCGGGGTCGTGAGCGGGACCGTCCCCGTGCACGGTCCCGGCCTCGAGATCAGGATCCAGGGATCGGTCCAGGATTTCGAGCTGCAGGACGCACTCAACGACCTGCGCAACGCCGGCGCTGAGGCCTTTTCCTTGAACGGCTACCGGCTCATTGCCAGCACACCGATCGCGCTCAAGGACGGGGCCCTGACCGTCGACGACCACCGGATCTCCTCCCCCTACGTGCTTCGCGTGATCGGTGATCCCGAGCGGTTGCAGACGGCCGCCGACATCTCCGCCAGCAGCCTCCAGACGCGCGTCCAGGTGTCGATCGACCGCAAGACGGATCTCGCCATCACGGAGGTCCTGACGCCCCGGCCCCTGATCTACGCGCAGCTGGGAAGCTGACCCCGGCGCCTGGGGCAGAATAGGGCCATGGGCCGGATCGTCGAGCTGCGCAGCGACACCTTCACGCTGCCGACCGAGTCGATGCGGCGGGCGATGGCGTCCGCCGAGGTGGGCGACGACGTCTGGGACGAGGATCCGACCGTGCATCGCCTCCAGGCGCGCGCCGCGGCGATGGTGGGCAAGGAGGCGGCGCTGCTCGTGCCGAGTGGCACGATGGGCAATCTCTGTGCGCTCGTCGCGCACACCCAGCGCGGCGAGGAGGTCATCCTCGATAGCGAGAGTCACATCGTGCACTCGGAGGTCGCGGGCGGCGCGGTCGTCGGCGGCCTTCAGTTCCATCCGCTGGTCGCACCTGACGGCCGGCTCCAGCCGGAGCAGGTGCGGGCCGCCATCCGCGAAGACGACATCCATCAGCCCCGGACAGGCCTCCTCTGCCTCGAGAACACACACAACCGGTCGGGCGGTATCTGCCTGTCCGCGCGGCAAACCCAGGGCCTCGCTGAGATCGCGCACGAGCACGGCATCCCCGTCCACCTGGACGGGGCACGCATCTTCAACGCGGCCGTCGCGCTCGACGTCGAGGCGACCACGCTCACTGCTCCCGTCGATTCCGTGATGTTCTGCCTGTCCAAGGGGCTCAGCGCTCCGGTCGGGTCGATGCTCGCGGGCAGCGCCGCATTCATCGCACGGGCGCGGCGCGTGCGCAAGATGCTGGGCGGGGGCATGCGCCAGGCGGGAGTGATCGCCGCGGCCGGACTCTGCGCGCTCGAGGAGATGATTCCCCGGCTGGCGGAGGACCACGCGAACGCCCGGGCGCTCGCCGAGGGGATCGCCGGTCTTCCAGGCATCTCCCTCGATGTCACGCGGGTCGAGACGAACATGGTCTTTGCGGACTGCCAGCCTCCGCTCACCGCTCAGCGGTTCCTCGACCTGTGCCAGGCGAAGGGCGTCAGGATGGACCGCGCCACCCGCCATCGAGTCCGAATGGTGACCCACCGGGGCGTCAGCCACGACGACGTCGCCTACGCGATCGAGGCGATCCGGACGATTCTCCGGCACGAGGTGGCGGCGGCGGAGGTGACCATCCGGACCTGACCGACCCGGAGCCCGACCGGAAAGCGCCCGCGCGGGCAGCCTCCCCTCCGACCTACAATGCGTTCGAGGTGGCGCACGCCCTCTACTACTTCCTGGACGGCGAGACGCTGCATGGCGACCCGCCCCGGCGTGAGCTGGACAGCCCGGTCGTCGAAACCACCATCCACAACGTCGGAACCAACAACCGGGCGGCATTCGTGCCGCTGAGCAGCCTCAAGTACGTCCTCCTCGATTCGCGGGCGCCGTCACCGGAGATCAACGTCGAGCGCTACCAGCGGGTCGCCATTCACTTCGTGGATCACGAGGTGCTGCGCGGCTACAGCGACCGCCAGCTCCGCCCTTCGCGCTACGGCGTGACCCTGTCCCTGGTGTCCCCCGACCGCAGCGAGGTCAAGGAGATGGCGATTCCGTTCACCGCCCTCAAGGGCATCTTCTATCTCAAGACCTGGGAGGGCGGCGAGTCGCCCATGCTCGAATCGGATTGGGTCCCCCGGATCCTCGAGGAGCGCGAGCGAGAGCAGGTGCGGCGGCAATACGGGTCGCCCGGACGGCCCCGCCACCGGATGCCGCTGCTGGAGCGGATCCTGCGCCGCCGCAAGATCGCCGAGTAGCGTCGCGTCCTATGACTGCCGCACCATGCAGGGTGGCGACGTAATCTGATGCGCAACCAGCTGCCCGCCGAACTCCCGCCGCCGGCCCAGCCCCCGGCAGGGTCGGAGCTCCTCGGACGCCTCCGCGACCCACGGACGCTGATCTCATTCGCGATCCTCGGGGTCCTGCTGATCGCGATCCTGACGCACGTTCAGCTCGACTACCAGCAGACACTCCGGGCGATCACGCAGACGAATCTCCTCGTCTACGCGGCCGCGATCGTCATCTTCTACTTCTCCTTCGTCGTCCGGGCGGTCCGCTGGGAGGTCCTGCTGCGCAACTCGGGAGAGGAAAGCCATTTCGGCGGTCTCTTTCACATCATCATCCTCGCCTGGTTCGCGAATTGCGTCCTCCCCGCCAAGATGGGCGACTTCTACCGCGCCTACCTGTTGCGACGGAGGACGACGATCTCGGCCTCTCACGGGTTGGGTACCATCGTCAGCGAGCGGATCATCGATTTCGTCATCCTGATGACCCTCCTGATCATCAGCGGTCTGATCAGTTTCCGCACCGTCCCGCATCGCTACCTCGCCGCATTCATCGTCGGCATCGCCATCGCGCTCGCGCTGGTCGTGGGGCTGATCGGGCTGCGCTTCACGGGCGGCCGCGTGTCGCGCCTGTTACCGGCCCGGTTCCAAGGACAGGTCGCTCGCTTCAAGGGCGGCCTGCTGAACGCGTTCCGACAGAATCTCCCGCTGCTGGTGAGCCTGACCGTGCTCGTCTGGCTGGCCGAATCCTCGCGCCTGTACCTGGTCATCCAGGCTCTCCCGCTCCACGTCGCCTTGAATCCGGCGGAGATCATGTTCATCGCGCTGGTCGCCTCGCTGCTGACCACGATCCCGGCGCTCCCGGGCGGTCTCGTCCTGGTGGAGGGCGGTATCATCGCCGTCCTGGTCTCGTTCGGGCTCACCCCGAGCCAGGGACTGTCCGTCGCGATCCTGGATCGCCTGATCAGTTACTGGAGCCTGATCGTGGTCGGCGTCGTCGTCTTCCTCATGACCCGCGAACGATGAAGGTCCTCGTGACCGGCGGCGCCGGGTTCATCGGGTCGCACATCTGCGACCGCCTGGCGCAGGCGGGTCACGACCTCGTCATCCTCGACGACCTCTCCACCGGCCACATCGAGCAGGTCCATCCGAAGGCCCGCTTCTATCAGCTCGAGCTCGACTCGCCCTGGCTCGACGAGCTGTTCCGGATCGAGCGGCCGCAGGCCGTCGTCCATCAGGCGGCCCAGGCGAGCGTCCGGCGGTCCGTCGAGGATCCCGTCTTCGACGCCCGCGTCAACGTGCTCGGCACCGCGGCCCTCTTGCAGGCGTCGGTCCGGCACGAGGTGCGCCGGTTCCTGTTCGCCTCGACGGGCGGCGCCCTCTACGGCGAGGCTGACCTGGTTCCGACGCCGGAAGATGCGCCGACGGTGCCTGTTTCCCCCTACGGGGCCTCGAAGCTTGCCGCCGAGGGATACCTGCGCACGTTCGGAGCCATGAACGGCCTGTCCTATGCGGCGCTGCGCTACGCCAACGTCTACGGGCCGCGCCAGGATCCGCACGGCGAGGCCGGCGTGGTGGCGATCTTCAGCCAGCGCCTGCTGGCGGGGGAGAAGGCGGTCATCAACGGCGACGGCCGGCAGACCCGTGACTTCGTCTACGTGGCGGATGTGGCCGACGCGAATCTCCGCGCCCTGGAAAGCGACCGGGTCGGCGCCTTCAACGTCGGCACCGGAACGGAGACGGACATCAACACCATCTTCGAGATGCTCCGCAAGCTGGCCGGGAGCACGCAGCCGGCCGAGCACGCTCCGGGAAAGCCGGGCGAGCAGCGCCGCTCGGCCGTCGACGCACGCCGGATCCAGGACGCATTCGGGTGGCGCCCGTCAACCGCCCTGCCCGAGGGGCTCGAGGCTACGGTCCGGTTCTTTCGCCAGGCTCCGACGGGCTGAGCGCGGGCCGCGCCAGACGCGCCCGTTCGACGCCCCGGTCACCCGCCTCGATCAGATCGACGATGGCGGCGCGGATGGCCTCGTTCCGGACGCTGTCGGCGGAGGCCATGCGGCTCGCCCAGTCGTAGGCTTCGCACGCCTCCCGCATCGCCAGGCGGGCCGGTTCGCCGGTGTCCGGCCCGGTCAGCGGACGTAGCCTGAGCGTCTGGTAATAGGCGGTCTGGAAGATCTTGCGGGCCTCGGTCGCGACCTCCTCCAGCCGGTCGGCGTCCGGGGCGTCGAGGGCCTTACGCAGTCGAGACGCCGCGTTCGCCACGCTGTCGATCAGGTCGTCCAGGACGGCCGCGTAGTCGGCCGGCGCCAGTCGGGATGGCGTCCCCAGCACGCGATAGACCGCCCACAGCCCGGTCACGGCCAGAAGCAGGAGCGCGGCGTAGAGCAGGGGGAGCAGGGACACGAGGCCGCTCCGTCAGTCGATATCGGCCAGCAGGTCGCCTTCCTGGACCGGCTGCCCTTCAATCACGGCGATCCTGGTCACCGTTCCACTCACCGGCGCCGCCACCGGGATCTCCATCTTCATCGACTCCAGGATCATGATCGTGTCGTCGGCCGCGATCTGCTGCCCCGGCCTGACCAGGATCTTCCAGAGGTTGCCGGCCAGCTCCGCGCGCACCTGCATCGACTTGATTGTGGACTACCGACTCGCGCCAGAGCGCACGTCTGGCGCGAAAGCGCGGCTCGGCCGGCGGCCTCGCAGGTCTCTGCCTGACCGCGCCTGTGATGGCGCGTGTAATATTCAGGCGATTTGCCGCAGCGAAAGAAGCGTTATCCGAAGAAGCGTGGAGGCCCGTCCACTCCGCGCCCCGGCATCGATACCCTGATCGAGCACCAGACCCCTGCCGACAAGGAAGAGACCATCGAGATGGATGCCGAGGTGGTCGAGCCACTTCCCAACGCGATGTTCAAGGTCAAGCTTCAGACGGGGCAGACGATCCTCGCCTACACCTCCGGCAAGATGCGGAAGTTCTACATCCGCATCCTGATCGGCGACCGCGTGCGCGTCGAGCTTTCGCCCTACGACCTGACCCGCGGTCGCATCATCTTCCGCTACAAGTAGGCACCGCCACCGGGCGTCGAGATCAGGCAGCCTGCGCAAGCGCCGCGGAAGGCGCCGGCGCGAAGAACGCGATTCCGATGACCGACATCCCCTGGCGGCAGCTCCGGCAGTAGGTCACGGTCACGATCTCCCCACGACTCCAGCGGCGGACGTCGCGGCCGCCGCAGTGCTGGCAGACCAGGTCGAACACCATGTCACTCATGGCCAACTCCTCCCAGAGTGGAATGACGCCTCGACCGTAGCATCCACTGGCGACGGGTGGATGAGGATTCCGTCACGGGCCGGTAACGGCCTCGTGAAGCGCGGTCAGGCGACCTGCCGGGTGCGCGCCACCCAGAGCTCCGGGCGGCTGATCTCCGCCATGGTCGGCAGCGATGCCGGCCCCTCCCAGACCCGGTCGAGAAATTCGCGCCCACCGGACTCGCGGACGGTCCGGCAGAAGCGTTCCCCCTGGACGTACTGGCGCATCTTCACGTCCAGGCCCGTGATCCGCAGGAATGCGCGCTCCAGAGCGGTTCGCTGTTCCTGCCGGCGGCGATAGGCGCTCTCGAGGAGGGCGAAGTGGGGCAGCTGGCGGCGCCCGACGTCATCCATCACCAGGTTGCAGAACCCCTCGAGCACGGTCATCGCGGCTTGCAGCTTGGCGATCGCCTGCCACTGCTGCCGCACGCCGACCGTGAGCGTCCGCACGAGCTCCATGACGCTCGGCCGGCGGCCCTCCTGGAGCCGGCCGACCAGCACCTCGCGGAGCAGACCCTCCAGGTACGTCTGCAGCCAGGGATGGGCTCGGAACTGCCAGGCGTGGGTCAGCTCGTGCATGCTCAGCCAGCGGCGCAGCTCGTCGATCGGCAAGCTGTCCTTTCGCGCCCAGGCCTGGACGTTCGGCTCGACCAGGATCAGGTCGCCGCCTGAGACCGGCTCGCTCCCCAGCAGGGCGGGATCGTATTGCCCGAGGACGCGCCGGGCCAGCAGGCCCAGCATCAGCCCGAGGTACTGCGTCATCCCGCCCCGGCCCAGGCGAAGCAGGATCGAGGCTGGGAGCATGGCCTCCAGGCCACGCAGCGGCTCCAGCATCTGGCGGAAGATCCGTACGTTGAACCGCACCCAATCCCGCCGGCCCACCGGATCGATCGCCGCGGGGGCCCAGCCGGATCGCGATCCCGGCCCCAGCTCGGCCTCGAGGACCGGGACGACCTCCTGCGCGATCGCGCGGTAGGCGTTAAGGACGGTCGGATCCGGCCTCGGCTCGGCCGCCTCCCCGCAGCGGCGCAGGGCCAGGGCTTCGACCTCGTCCCAGTCGATCAGCCGGGTCCGCTCGTCGGGCCGCGGCCGGACCAGCTCCCGCAGCACGACAGTGCCCAGGGTGAGGGCGGCGCCCCAGGCGAGCGCCCGGGTCAACCGGCGTGAGGCGTCCGTTTGCGGCATGGCGAGGCCCCAATTCTACCGGCCGCTTCCCCGACTGGCGCTCTGCCCTGGCGACTGCTAGCACTCGTACGTCGGGAGTGCTAAAATCTGGGTGGCCCGCTGCTGTGCAGGGGCGACGGGCCGGCTCAGACTCGGACAGCAAGGAGGATCAGTATGGCGAAGCAACTCGCATACGACGTCGAGGCACGCGGCGCCCTGAAGCGGGGCGTCGACAAGGTGGCCGACGCCGTGCGGATCACGCTCGGCCCCAAGGGCCGCAACGTGGTGCTCGACAAGAAGTTCGGTTCCCCGACGATCACGAACGACGGGGTGACGATCGCGAAGGAGATCGAGCTCGAGGACCCCTTCGAGAACATGGGGGCGCAGCTCGTCAAGGAGGTCGCCAGCAAGACCAACGACATCGCCGGTGACGGGACCACCACGGCGACGGTGCTGGCCGCCGCGATCATCAACGAGGGCCTGCGCAACGTCGCCGCCGGCGCCAACCCGATGCTGCTCAAGAGCGGCATCCAGAAGGCGGTCGACGCGGTCGTCCAGGCGATCAAGGAACAGTCGGTCGACATCTCCGGCGACAACGAGAAGGTCGCCCAGGTGGCCGCGGTCTCGGCCCGCGACCCCAACATCGGGAAGATCGTCGCCGAAGCCATGGCCAAGGTCGGCAAGGACGGCGTCATCACCGTGGAGGAGTCGCGTGGCATCGAGGACGAGCTGAAGCTCGTCGACGGGATGCAGTTCGACAAGGGCTACATCTCCCCGTACATGGTGACCGACACGACCCGGATGGAGGCGAGCCTCGAGGATCCCTACATCCTGATCACGGAGAAGAAGATCTCTGCCGTGGCTGACCTCCTGCCCGTGCTGGAGAAGGTCGTGCAGAGCGGGCGGCCGCTGCTCATCATCGCGGAGGACATCGAGGGCGAGGCGCTCGCCACCCTGATCGTCAACAAGCTGCGGGGGACGTTCACCGCGGTTGCCGTCAAGGCGCCCGGCTTCGGGGATCGCCGCAAGGCCATGCTGCAGGACATCGCGATCCTGACCGGCGGCCAGGTGATCTCGGAGGAGCTCGGCCTCAAGCTCGACTCGGTCCAGCTGAACCAGCTCGGCCACGCCCGCCGGGTCGTCGTCACCAAGGACGACACCACGATCGTCGAAGGCGCCGGGAAGCCGGACGACATCAAGGGCCGCATGAACCAGATCAAGGCGGAGATCGAGAAGAGCACGTCGGATTGGGACAAGGAGAAGCTCCAGGAGCGGCTCGCCAAGCTCGCCGGCGGGGTGGCCGTGATCCGGGTCGGTGCGGCGACCGAGACGGAGCTGAAGGAGAAGAAGCACCGGATGGAGGATGCGGTGTCCGCGACCCGCGCCGCCGTCGCCGAGGGCATCGTGCCCGGCGGAGGTGCCGTGCTCGTCCACAGCATTCCCGCGCTCGACAAGGTCAAGCTGTCCGGGGACGAGGCGACCGGCGTCCAGATCGTCCGGCGCGCACTCGAGGAGCCGCTGCGGCAAATCGCCAAGAACGCCGGCTACGAGGGCTCGGTCGTCCTGGAGAAGGTCAAGACCCTGCCCAAGGGCCAGGGCTTCGACGCGGCCAAGGGCGAGTACGCGGACATGCTCAAGGCAGGCATTCCGGACCCGACCAAGGTGACCCGCTCGGCGCTGCAGAACGCCGCGTCGATCGCCGGCATGATGCTGACCACCGAGGCGCTCATCTCCGACATCCCGGAGAAGAAGAAGGAAGCCCCGGCGCCGGCCATGCCGGACTACTAGACCATTCGACCGACCGCCGCGCTAGAGCCGCTCGCGAGAGCGGCTCTTTTTGTTTGGCACTAGCATGGGGCGGTGGCGTCGGCCAACGGCATCATCACGCTGCTGACGGATTTCGGCACCGCCGATTCCTACGTCGGCGCGCTCAAGGGCGCCATCCTCCAGGCCTTTCGCCAGGCGACGATCGTCGACCTCGCCCACGGTCTGCAGCCCTATGCCATCCTGCAGGCGGCCCACCTCCTGGACGGCGCCTGGTCTTCCTTTCCGGCGGGGACGGTTCACGTCGTGGTGGTCGATCCCGGGGTGGGATCGCGCCGCCCCGCGGTCGCGCTGGCTGCCGGTGATCATTTCTTCGTGGGGCCGGACAATGGCGTCTTCACGTTCGTCCCGGACGACATCAGACAGCAGGTGGCGCTGACGATTCCCGCGCACGCCTCGGCCACCTTCCATGGGCGGGACGTCTTCGCACCCGCGGCGGCCCATCTCGCAGCCGGGGGTGACCTGAGCGCCATCGGCACGCCGTCGAGCGGCTTGCTCCGGCTTCCGTCATCCGCCGAGAAGATCGGCGAGGCATACCGCGCCCTGGTCCTCCACTGCGACCGGTTCGGCAACGTGGTCACGAACACCCCGCCCCGGGCCTTACCCAGGCTGCGATCGGTGAACGGGCGGCCGGTGCGCCCGGTGCGCACCTACGAAGACGGCCAGGACGGCGAG